>NZ_JBKOQN010000110.1:0-1263 GCF_046764895.1 Nocardia sp. CWNU-33
GGGACTGCTGCACGACCAGGTGACAGGTTCGATCACGCGGCCTGACTGGCCGGTGGGGTCATGATCGTCTCGTATTCGATTGGCGTCAAACGACCGAGAGCGGTCTGCCGTCGGCGGCGGTGGTAGGTCCGCTCGATCCAGGTGACGATCGCGATGCGTAATTCCTCACGGCTGCACCATGATCGGCGGTCGAGGACGTTCTTCTGCAGCAACGCGAAGAAACTTTCCATGGCCGCGTTGTCACCGGCAGCGCCGACGCGGCCCATCGATCCGACCATGCCGTGCCGGTCGAGGCCGCGGACGAATTTCCGGCTGCGAAATTGCGATCCGCGGTCGGAATGGAGAATGCAGCCGGCCACGTCACCGCGGCGGGCCGCCGCGTTGTTGAGAGCGCGGACAGCGAGTGCAGATTTCATGCGCGAGTCGATGGAGTAGCCGACTATCCGGTTGGAATAGACATCCTTGACCGCGCAAATATAGAGCTTGCCTTCGGTGGTCTGGTGTTCGCTGATATCGGCCAGCCACAACCGATTTGGGCCTTCGGCGGTGAAGTTTCGACGAACCAGATCATCGTGGACCGGCGGGCCGGCCTTTCCCTTGCCGCGGCGTTTCTTACCGAATGCGCTCCACCAGCCCTGGGCCGAGCAGATCCGCCACGCGGTGCGGTCGGCCATCGACTCGCCCGCGGCGCGGGCTTCGTCGGCGAGGAATCGGTACCCGAATTCGGGGTCCTCACGGTGAGCGTCGAACAGCGCGTCGGCCCGATATGCCTGCTCGAGTTCGGCGCCGGTCACCGGCTCGGGCAGCCAGCGGTAATACGGCTGACGCGCCATTTGCAGGACCCGGCACGTCACCGCGACGGGAATCCCGTCAGCAGCCAGCTCGCGGACGAGCGGGTACATCATTTTCCCGGCAGATTCGCCTGCGACAGATAAGCAGCGGCTCGCTTGAGGACTTCGTTCTCCTGCTCCAGCAACTTGATTCGCCGCCGCGCTGCACGCAGCTCCGCCGATTCACTGGTGCTGGTGCCGGGCTTGGTTCCCTCGTCGACGTCGGACTGGCGCATCCACTTCGACAGCGTCATCGGGTGGACCCCGAAATCGGCGGCGATCTGTTCCAGCGTCACACCGTCGTCACGGTTGCGGGCGACGCGCACGACATCGTCGCGGAACTCGCGGGGATAGGGCTTGGGCACGATGACATCCTTTCAGCCTGCCCGAGGGGCAAGCCAACTCGGTTGTCACCTATCCGTGCAGCAGTCCC
>NZ_JBKOQN010000111.1:0-1252 GCF_046764895.1 Nocardia sp. CWNU-33
GCGATAGCTGTGGGTGCCGGTCTCGATGATGTTGCCGCCGAAGGTAAGTCGGTCGATGATCGCGGCGCGGAGCCCAGCGTCGGTGAAGGTTTGGGACCAGCCGGCGACGCTGCGGTTGGAGACGATCGCGACCGACTTCCTCTCCTCACGTTCGGTCAATACCTGGAACAGCAATTCGGCGCCGCGGCTGTCCAGCTCTGTGTAGCCGAGTTCGTCGATGCAGAGCAGGTCGACGCCGCTGTAGCGGGCGATGGTGTTGGTGAGCCGTTTACCATCGACGGCTTCGATCAATTTGTTGACCAGCCTGGCAGCCAGGGTATATCTGACGCGGTATCCGGCTTTCGCCGCCTCGGTGCCCAAGGCGATGAGCAGATGGGATTTCCCAGTGCCGGAGTCACCGATCAAACACAACGGCAGCCCTTCCTTCACCCAGTCGCATTTAGCGAGAGTGCGGATCATGCCAGGGTCGACACTGGGGTTGGCACCGAAATCGAAGTCACGCAACGTTTTAGAGCGAGGAAACCCGGCGGCCTTGATGAGCCGTTCGGAGCGGCGACGGGCCGTCACCTGTTCTGCCTGTAGCTGTGGTTTGCGTTCGCGGACATAGGCACTGACTCGCTGATACGACACGTCTCTCATGCCGTGCTCCTCGAGCAAACGGTGATAGATCCGGGTCGCCGTGTGACGTTGCCTACGAGGCACATCCAGATCGGCGCGCAGAACATCGTCGATGAACGGCTTGTAGGGATCCAGCTTCTGTGGACGCGGCGGATACTCCTTACGGGGCTCGGGCCACACCGACTCCGTCGCGCTGGCCACCGTACGCCACCCCACCTTGTGCTTGCGCTCGATTGCACGCATGGATAGGCCGGCACGAAGATCCTGGCGGATAGCCGCGTACAGCTCAACTTTCGACATGTCGGACATCGGCAGACTCCCCTCCCGCAACCCGATAATTACACTATAACCGCTGGTGCCGCCTAAATCCGTGACTCCGCAACGCGCCCGTTAAGATTCGTGAGCAACCGCCGTCACGGTTGATGAACAGGGTACGGGCCCGAGGTAGACCTCGATACCGTCCCGAGTAGTGGCAGATCGTGTTCGACCGGGCAGGTCGATGCGTCGCTGCCGCGGCAGCGACGTGGCGAGTCACCACGTGCCGGCTATGCGCAACAGTGGGAACGCGCGGGCGTGGATGCTCGGCTCGACCCATGCGCCGCCGGGTGGGCAGCCTCGATGCGTTTGCTCGGTG
>NZ_JBKOQN010000112.1:0-1219 GCF_046764895.1 Nocardia sp. CWNU-33
GTCGAGGTGCTCAACCCGGTGCGTTCGACGGCGCGCAACCCGCTGTTCCAGATGGGTCTGTCGTTCCAGAACATGGCCGAAACCTCCTTCGAGCTGCCCGGTCTCTCGGTGAGCGCGGTCGACTTCGATGCGCATCTGGCCAAGACCGACCTGCATGTGACGGTCTTCGACCGGTACGCCGACGACGGCACCCCGGCGGCGATCATCACCGAATTCGGTTACGCCACCGACCTGTTCGACGAAGCGACCGTGCAGGGCTTCGCGGACCGCTTCATGCGCATCATCGACGCGTTCCTCGCCGACGACTCGGTGATCGTGGGCGAGATCGACCTGCTCGGCTCGCAGGAGAGCACGCGGATTCTGACCGGCTGGAATGACACCGAGCATGCGGTCGATGCGGCCGCGACCTTGGTGTCGTTGTTGGACGCGACGGTTGCCGCGGCACCCGATGCCGCGGCCTTGGTGTCCGACGAGACCATTGGTGACCGGCAGGAACTCACTTATGCCGAGCTCGACGCTCGGGTGAATCGCCTGGCGCGGTACCTGATCGAACGCGGCGTCGCGCCGGAGGATCGGGTTGCGTTGGCGATTCGCCGGTCCGCCGACTTGGTGATCGCTATGTATGCGGTGGCGAAGTCGGGTGCGGCGTATGTGCCGGTCGATCCGGATCAGCCTGCCGATCGTGTCGGTTACATCCTCGACACGGCGGCACCGGCATTCGTGTTGACCTCCGGCCGTGACGGTTTCACGGCGGAGTCGGTTGAGACGGTCGCCATCGATGAGCTGGATCTGTCGGAGGTTTCGGCTGCCCCGGTGACGGTCGAGGAACGTCGTGGCGTGTTGACGGCCGCGAACACCGCATACGTGATCTTTACGTCGGGTTCGACGGGTCAGCCGAAGGGTGTCGCGGTATCGCATGGTGCGATCGCGAATCAGTTGCTGTGGAAGACAGCCGAATTCGGTCTCAATGCCGGGGACGCGGTGCTGTTGAAGACTGCGGCGACGTTCGACCTGTCGGTGTGGGAGTTCTGGTCTGCGGCGGTGTCGGGTGGTCGTCTGGTGATCGCTACCCCGGATGGTCACCGTGATCCTGCGTACCTCAATGAGTTGATGGCGCAGGAGTGGGTGACCACTCTGCATGTGGTGCCGTCCATGCTGGACGCGCTGCTGGCCGCCGAGTTGCCGGACTCGCTGTGGCGGGTGCTCGCCATCGGTGAAG
>NZ_JBKOQN010000113.1:0-1219 GCF_046764895.1 Nocardia sp. CWNU-33
GTCGAGGTGCTCAACCCGGTGCGTTCGACGGCGCGCAACCCGCTGTTCCAGATGGGTCTGTCGTTCCAGAACATGGCCGAAACCTCCTTCGAGCTGCCCGGTCTCTCGGTGAGCGCGGTCGACTTCGGTGAGCAGCTTGCCAAGACCGATCTGCAAGTCACCGTCCACGACACGTACGCCGACGACGGCACACCCGCCGAGATCATCGCCCAATTCGGTTATGCCACCGATTTGTTCGATGAGTCGACGGTGCGCGGATTCGTCGACCGATTCGTGCGAGTGCTCGACGCTTTCATTGCCGACGGCTCGGTGGTCATCGGCGAGATCGATGTGCTCGCGCCGGAAGAGAACGCACGGATTCTCGGCGCGTGGAACGACACCACGCATGTGGTCGACTCGGCCGCGACACTGGTGTCGCTGCTGGAGGCGACGGTGGCGGCGACGCCGAACGCCGTGGCCCTTGTCTCCGACGAGGTCATCGGCGAGCGGCAGGAATTCACCTACGCCGAACTCGACGCTCGGGTGAATCGCCTGGCGCGCTACCTGATCGAACGGGGCGTCGCGCCGGAGGACCGGGTCGCGTTGGCCATCCGCCGCTCGACCGATCTGGTTGTGGCGATGTACGCGGTCGCGAAAGCGGGTGCGGCGTATGTGCCGGTCGATCCGGATCAGCCCGCCGACCGCGTCGAGTACATCCTCGACACCGCGGCACCGGTCTGTGTACTGACCACCGGCCGTGACGAATTCACCGCCGCAGCGGTCGACACCGTGGCGATCGACGAGCTGGATCTGTCGGAGTTCCCGGCCGCCGCGGTGGCGGCGGACGAGCGCCGCGGGGCATTGACCGCGGCGAACACCGCATACGTGATCTTCACTTCCGGTTCGACCGGTCAGCCGAAGGGTGTCGCACTCACGCACGGTGCGATCGCCAACCAGTTGCAGTGGAAGACAGCCGAATTCGGCCTCAATGCCGGGGACGCGGTGCTGCTGAAGACCGCCGCGACCTTCGACCTGTCGGTCTGGGAATTCTGGTCGGCGGCGGTATTCGGCGGCCGACTGGTGATCGCCGCCGCGGATGGGCATCGCGACCCCGCGTACCTCAATGAGTTGATGGCGCAGGAGTGGGTGACCACTCTGCATGTGGTGCCGTCCATGCTGGACGCGCTGCTGGCCGCCGAGTTGCCGGACTCGCTGTGGCGGGTGCTCGCCATCGGTGAAG
>NZ_JBKOQN010000114.1:0-1214 GCF_046764895.1 Nocardia sp. CWNU-33
GCGTACCTCAATGAGTTGATGGCGCAGGAGTGGGTGACCACTCTGCATGTGGTGCCGTCCATGCTGGACGCGCTGCTGGCCGCCGAGTTGCCGGACTCGCTGTGGCGGGTGCTCGCCATCGGTGAAGCACTGTCCGGTGCGCTTGCCCAGCGATTCCGGCAGGCCTACCCGCGCATCGAGCTGTTCAACCTTTATGGTCCGACCGAGGCCGCGGTGTCGATCACCAGCCATCGTGTGACCGGTGCGGACAAGGTGTCGGTGTCGATTGGTGCGCCGGAGTGGAACAGCCGTGTCTATGTGCTGGATTCGCGGTTGCGGCCGGTTCCGGTCGGAGTGTCGGGCGAGCTGTACCTCGCGGGCGCGCAGTTGGCGCGCGGGTACTTCGGGCGGGCGGATCTGACCGCTGAGCGGTTCGTTGCCAATCCGTTCGAAGCGAATGCCCGGATGTATCGCACGGGTGACTTGGTGGCGTGGAATGCCTCAGGTGAACTGGAGTATCGGGGTCGCACGGACTTCCAGGTGAAGATTCGTGGTTTCCGTATCGAGTTGGGTGATATCGAGGCTGCTTTCTTGCGTCTGCCCGAGGTCGCGTCGGTGGCTGTGCTCGCGCACGTCGACCCTGATCTGGGTGATCGCCTGGTGGCCTATGTCGTGCCCGCCGAGTCCGGTGAGTTCGACAAGGGGCAGGTGAAGGCGGCTCTGTCTGCGGAATTGCCGTCTTACATGGTGCCGTCGGTGTTGATTCCGCTGGATGCGTTGCCGTTGAATGCCAACGGGAAGTTGGATCGGAAGGCGTTGCCGGAGCCGACCTTCGAGAAGGCGGTGTTCCGGGCGCCGACTACTCCGATCGAGCAGATCGTGGCGAGTGTGTTCGCTGATGTGCTCGGCCTTGCGCAGCGTGCGGGTGAGCAGCGTGTCGGTTTGGATGACGATTTCTTCGCCAGGGGCGGTAATTCGCTGCTGGCGACTCAGGTCGCGGCGCGGCTGGGGCAGGCGCTGGATACTCGGGTGCCGGTGCGGTTGTTGTTCGAGGCGCCGACGGTGGCGGCGTTGGCGGTTCGGGTTGAGCAGCAGGCTGGTGCTGGTGGTCGCCGTGAGTTGGTGGCTGGTCCTCGGCCGGAGCGGATTCCGTTGTCGCTTGCGCAGCAGCGGATGTGGTTCCTGAACCGTTTCGATACCGAGTCGGCTGCTTACAACGTGCCGATCGCGGTGCG
>NZ_JBKOQN010000115.1:0-1031 GCF_046764895.1 Nocardia sp. CWNU-33
ACGCTGCCACACCGCATAGTCGGCGTACTGCACCGGCAGCGGAGCCCACTGCGGCGCCTCACCGTTCAACCGAGCGATGTACGCGACCATCAGATCGCGAGCCAACGGACCCGTCGACGCACCGTCCACGGACACGTGATGTGCGACGATCGCGATCACATGCTCCTGCGGCGCCAGCCGCAGCAGCGCCACCTTCAATGGCACCTCTTCGGTGACGTCGAAGGTCGTGAGCACGAACTCGATGACCGCGCCGATCAGCTCCGACTCGGCGACATCGACGACGTGCAGCTCCGGCGTGACCTCCCTGGCCGGCAGAATCACCTGGTACGGCCCGTCATCGGACGTCGGGTAGGTGGTCCGAAGCACCTCGTGGCGGGCGAAGATGTCACCGATGGCCTGCTGCAGCGCCTCGACATCCAGTGCGCCCGACAACCGCACCGCGAACGGAACGTTGTCCACCGCCGAGGCCGTCGTGTCGAACTGGTTGAGGAACCAGTACCGCTGCTGCGCGGGCGAGAGCGGAACCCGCTCCGGCCGCACGCCCGCGACGAGCGCGGGCCGGGCCCGGCCCGATCCGGTCTGACGTTCGGCGCGCGCAGCCAGCGACTCGACCGTCGATGCCTCGAACAGATCGCGGACCGCGAGGCGCGTGTCCAGTGCCGCGCCCAGGCGTGCGGTCACTTGGGTGGCGATCAGTGAGTTACCGCCGAGCGCGAAGAAGTCGTCATCCGCACCGACCCGCTCGATACCGAGCACATCCGCGAACACGCTCGCGACGATCTGCTCGATCGGCGTTGCGGGAGCACGGAATTCACGACTCGTGAACTCCGGTGCGGGCAGCGCCTTGCGGTCCAGCTTGCCGCTCGCGTTCAGCGGGAAAGCGTCCAAGACCACGACAGCCGCAGGCACCATGTACGCGGGCAGTGTTTCCGAGATCCCGGCAAGCAGCGCACGCTGCTCGACTACCTGCCCGGGCTGGGGCACCACATATCCGACCAGCTGGTCGCCGAGGGTCGATCCGACCACCAGCG
>NZ_JBKOQN010000116.1:0-1028 GCF_046764895.1 Nocardia sp. CWNU-33
ACGCTGCCACACCGCATAGTCGGCGTACTGCACCGGCAGCGGAGCCCACTGCGGCGCCTCACCGTTCAACCGAGCGATGTACGCGACCATCAGATCGCGAGCCAACGGACCCGTCGACGCACCGTCCGCCGACACGTGATGCACGACGAATGCGATCACATGCTCCTGCGGCGCGAGCCGGAACACCGCCACCTTCAGCGGGACCTGGGTGGTGACATCGAAGGTGGTGAGCACGAATCCGATGACCGTGTCCAGCAGCTCGGAGTCCGCGACATCGACGACCTGCAGGTCGGGCATCACCTGCGACGGCAGAATGACCTGGTAGGGGCCTTCCTCGCTATCAGGGTAGGTGGTGCGCAGCACTTCGTGGCGGCTGAAGATATCGCCGATGGCCTGCTGCAGTGCCTCGACATCCAGTGCGCCCGACAGGCGGACGGCGAGCGGGATGTTGTCGACCGCCGACGCGGTGGTGTCGAACTGGTTGAGGAACCAGTACCGCTGCTGCGCGGGCGAGAGCGGAACCCGCTCCGGCCGCACGCCCGCGACGAGCGCGGGCCTGGTGCGACCCGATCCGGCCTTGCGTTCGGCCCGCGCCGCCAGCGACTCCACCGTCGATGCCTCGAACAGATCACGCACCGCCAGATGGGTATCGAGTGCGGCACCGAGCCGAGCCGTCACCTGGGTTGCGATCAGTGAGTTACCGCCGAGTGCGAAGAAGTCGTCGTCGGCACCGACCCGCTCGATACCGAGCACGTCCGCGAACACGCTCGCGACGGTCTGCTCGATCGGCGTTGCGGGAGCACGGAATTCCCGACTCGTGAACTTCGGCGCGGGCAGTGCCTTGCGATCGAGCTTGCCAGAAGTGTTGAGCGGGAACGCATCCAGCACGACCACCGTGGCGGGCACCATGTACGCGGGCAGTGTTTCCGAGATCCCGGCAAGCAGCGCACGCTGCTCGACTACCTGCCCGGGCTGGGGCACCACATATCCGACCAGCTGGTCGCCGAGGGTCGATCCGACCACCAGCG
>NZ_JBKOQN010000117.1:0-1016 GCF_046764895.1 Nocardia sp. CWNU-33
ATATGGGTGAGGTCTCCGGTATTTCGGATTAGCGACCAAGCAAATCTGAATAGTGCCGGAGACCTCGTGGCCAGCGTAGCGGTAGCGGGGCGAGCGGACCTGACCGATGCCCAATGGGCGAGGTTGGAGCCGTTGCTGCCTCGGAGTAAGAAGGCGGGACGCCCGTCGAAGTGGACGAAGCGGCAGCTCATAGACGGGATTCGGTGGCGGACCCGGGCCGGGGTGCCGTGGCGGGACGTGCCGGCCGAGTACGGGTCCTGGCAGGCGGTGTATGGATTGTTCCGGCGTTGGCAGCGGGCTGGGGCTTGGTCGGTGATGGTGACCTCGCTGCAGGTGTTGGCTGATGCGGCTGGGGTGATCGAGTGGCAGGTCAGCGTGGATTCCACGATCACCCGGGCTCATCAGCATGCTGCCGGTGCCCGCCGCGACGGCGACCTGCAGGCCGAGCCACCGGCCGGTCCGGGTGAATGTGAGCCGGTCGACCATGGGCTGGGGCGCTCGCGTGGTGGGTGGACCAGCAAGCTGCATTTGGCGTGTGAGCAGGGCTGCCGGGTGTTGTCGGTGCTGGTCACTGCCGGTCAGGCCGGCGATAGTCCGCAGTTCGCGGCGGTGTTGGACGGGATCGAGGTGCCGAAACCCGGTGGCGGGCGGGCCCGGGCACGGCCGGAGCGTGTGCTGGCCGACAAGGCGTATTCCAGTCGCGGTAATCGGGAATGGTTGCGGCGTCACGGGATCAAGGCGACCATCCCGGTCCCTGCGGATCAGGTCGCGCACCGGCGGCGGCGCGGTCGTGCCGGTGGTCGGCCGCCTGCGTTCGATCCGGTGATCTACCGTGACCGTAATGCTGTCGAGAGGGGTATCAACCAGCTGAAACAGCATCGGGCGGTGGCTACCCGGTTCGACAAGCTCGCGGTTCGTTACCAGGCCACGATCCATGTCGCGGTGATCAATCAATGGTTGCGGCAGTCGTGAGGGCGAGCCGCAGGCCCGCCCTCACGACTTCGAGACAGAACCTA
>NZ_JBKOQN010000118.1:0-1006 GCF_046764895.1 Nocardia sp. CWNU-33
GGTGGGGCTGGCAGTACTCATCGTGGCCATCAAATGGCTCGCGACCATGGCCATGCACCCACCGGAACCGAGAGATAACAACCCTATCTGTTCGGGTTGCAGAAGGGATGGTGCCCTAGTGAGCGACTGTCACCTGGAAACAGTATGTCTGCACCGGACCGTCACCCTACGCACACCGTGCGATGTCCCCGGTGGTTGCCCGCGGCGTCTGGAATCGCATCTGGGTGGGGCGCACCTTGTGTGCCTGTGGACCTTTCATGCTGACGAACACCTCGAAATCGACCTGGCAGCCTTCGCTGATCGAATTTCGGTAGTGGTCGAGGATGTGCTCGCTTTCGACGAGTAGATCAGCGCTGCCGTCGGCGGCGGCGATGAAGCCGAAGCGCTTGGTGGCATCGAACCATTTCACAGTGCCCTGCATTGAGTACTCCTGAGGTATGGATATCGACATACGTGGGATATCGGAACGGTCAACTATGTGTTGCAGGAGTTCGCACAGTCAGCCGCCGCGGATCGCTCCCGTGACAATCCAGTGCCCGGGCGGGGATTGCTCTGGTGATCGGTCAGCGTGAGAGCGCCGCAACCGGACCTGAATCGGCCAGCTCAGACCCCAGCACAACCGAGCCGAATCTCGCTGACGTCCTCGACCGCTGTGGAATCAGAGAGTAGAAACGATCTTCATCCGTAGCCGGTGTCGGCTAGTTGTACTGACCTGAGAGGTTAGTAACGCGGCCAGCGGGCGGGTGGCCTGCGAGTGCGGTGTGGCCGCGGTGGTGATTGTAGGTGTGGAGCCAGGTGGTGAAGGCTGCGCATCGTTCAACATCGCTGCGGTAGAGCCGCGCGTAGGCCCACTCGTCGGCCAGGGTGCGGTGGAAGCGTTCGATGCTCCTATGTTTGTCAAGCTGCTGCGGTGAGCGATTGCTTGGTGCCTGGTCGGGGTAGGGCGGCGAAGACTTCTCGTGCGATGAATCGTTTGAGACAACGGAGGATTTCGCGTTTGCTGAGT
>NZ_JBKOQN010000119.1:0-983 GCF_046764895.1 Nocardia sp. CWNU-33
GCGTGCGTTCGGCAGGCCGCGGTCCGATCTGCTCGGCTCGACCCGTAAGCGGCGCGCAGATAGCCGGCTAATCGGAGATGATCAGCACCTTTTGGCGGCGGAACACGTGGACCGCTGACTTTCTGATGTCTTCAGCTCTGCAATGATCCCGTGTAACAACCTGTTCCGAGGCGCGAATATGCATTCATGAGTCGTACGACAACGCGATCGATCAGCGTCGCAACGATGGCACTCGGTGCCGCACTGCTGCTTGCCGGATGTGGTCCCGCCTCGAACGACAGCACGTCCGCGCCGAGCACCCCGAACAACACGGTCACCTCGGCCAATGCAGTCACCGCGACCACAGCGGCGCCGACATCGGTTCCAGCCACGGCGACGACCGTCGCGTCCGAGTCCACGACGGCGGCGCCGGGCACCGACACGGATCGGCCCGCCGGCAGCTGGAACCCTTGTGACACTCCCGATTCCGCGCTCGCGAGTGCGGGCTTGAACGTCGCCAGCGAGCAACCGATCTCGAATCCCGGTTTCCCCACCGAGAAGTCCTGCAAATGGAAGACCGCCGACAACGCGCTCGAGTTCTACGTCACGGCCTACGGCATGCCGGTAGGTGAGCTGCGCCAGACCGGTAAGTACGTCGACTTCAGTTCGGTCACGGTGGCCGGCCGTAAATCTCAGCAATTCCGTGCGGCGCAAGACACTCACAAGCTCGGGTGCTACATCGCGGTACCAGCGTCTTTCGGTGGTGACATTTTGCTCTTGGCGTCACGAATCTGGAACCCTCAGGGCGGCACCGACGGATTCAACTCCTGCGACGATGCCCAGCGCATCGCCAACTCCCTGGTCAACCACATACCCTGACGCACTAACGCTCGGGTGCAATGGTCCTGCTCATCTTTGCCCGAAGCCTATTCTCGGACACACCGACCCACGCCCCTGCCAGTGCCAGTTCTGCTGCGTGAACCCAGGGATCAAAGGGCCGATTC
>NZ_JBKOQN010000012.1:0-47942 GCF_046764895.1 Nocardia sp. CWNU-33
CCGGTTTGTACTCGACCGGCCGGATCCTGCGGTCGATGTCGATGAACGGCAGTGCGCCTGCTATCGCTTCGCGGATGTCCAGCGGCGGTGTGCCCTATGTCGGCATCCTGGCCACCGGTGCGATCGCACTGTTCGGTGTCGGCCTCAACGCGGTGGTGCCCGAGAAGGCGTTCGAGATCGTCCTGAACATGTCGGCGCTCGGAACGATCGTGGCATGGACGGCGATCATCGTCTGCCAGCTCAAGCTGTACCGCTGGGCGAATGAGGGCAAGGTGGAGCGGCCCAAGTTCCGGCTGATGGGCGCGCCCTACACGAGCTACGCGACGCTGGTGTTCCTCGTGACGGTGGTCGTGCTGATGGCGTTCAGTGATGACGAGTTGCAGCGTGGCGCGGTGATCGCCATGGCTGTCATCGTGGTGCCCGCGATGGTCGGCGGCTGGTTCCTCGCCCGCAAGCAGGTGTTGCGCATCGCAGCGATCCGGGAGGGTTACACCGGTCAGTTCCCGGTGCTCGCGGAGCGGCCTGCCACCCGTTCGGCCAATGACGCCGTGGTAGTTCTCGAAAAGCCAGACGACGAAGAGTGAGCCAGTATCCGCCCCGGGCGACACGCCCGGGGCGGACTTATTCCCAATGCTGAGAGCAATGCTTGCACGCGTCGACAGGTGGCGGACCAGAATGAAACCCCGTTTACACGGTGGGTTTGAGAGGTTCGCATGCCGGAGCACCCCAACGCCTCCGACCGTCCGATACCGCACCCATGGGCGAATCGGCGTATGCGTGGCACTGAAGTGCCACGACGGATGCCGCACCCATGGGCATCTCGGCGACCCTCCAAAACCGAGGTGCCTGCACGTTTGCCGCACCCCTGGTCGAAGCCTTCTAACCGCCCGGTGCCCGGCGCGACCTCGAATGCCACTGCCCCTGGCACCGTTTCGGCAGGGTCGACTTCGCTCCGCACGACCGGTGCCGAGCGCACGACCGATTCCGAGCGCGCCTTGCTGGCCGCGCTCGACGAGCCCGCTTCGGGCCGCAGCGCCCGATCACGGCCGAGCGTCCGACGGCTCGGCGACGGGCTGGTCGCGATGCCGCAAGTGAGCCCGCTCGATCCACGGACCTCAGTGCTCGAGCGTCCGGAAGTGCCCGAGCACAAAAGGTTCTGCTGGAAGTGTCAACAGCCGGTCGGCCGATCCACCGAGGCCGGACCGGGCGCCGTGGTGGGCGAATGCGACCGCTGCGGCTCGCCCTTCAACTTCCGACCGGCGCTGCAGCCGGGGGAGATGGTGGCGGGCCAGTACGAAGTGCAGGGCAGCCTCGCACACGGTGGACTCGGCTGGATCTACCTCGCCATCGACCGCAATGTGAGCGATCGATGGGTGGTGCTGAAGGGTCTGCAGAACCCGCTCGACTTCGAGGCGCATGTCGTCGCCCTTGCCGAACGTCAATTCCTGTCCGAGGTGGCCTATCCCGGCATTGTCAAGATCCACAACTTCGTCAAGCACCGGTCGACGCGTGACGTCGCCGACGGCTACATCGTCATGGAATACGTCGGTGGCCGATCACTGAAGAAGATGCTCGATCTGCGTGCCCCGGAACGCATTTCGGTGCCGGATGCCATCGCCTTCATGATGGAGATCCTGCCCGCGCTCGACTATCTGCACTCGTTCGGGCTGGCCTACAACGACCTCAAACCGGACAACATCATGGTCAGCGAGGACGAGGTCAAACTGATCGACCTCGGCGCGGTTGCCGCAATGGAGTCCTACGGGAGCATCTACGGAACTCCCGGATACCAAGCGCCCGAGATCACCGACACCGGCCCCACCGTCGCCTCCGACATCTACACCGTCGGGCGAACGCTGGCCGCGCTGATACTCGAACTGCCCAAGGACAAAGAAGGTCATTACCTGCCCGGCCTGCCGGCCCCGGAGGATCAGCCGCTGCTGCGCCGAAACCCGGCTCTGTACCGGGTGTTGCAACGCGCCACCGACCTGGATCCGCAGCGTCGTTTTCCTTCTGCCTATTCGATGTACAGCCAGCTCGCCGGCGTGCTGCGGATGGTGCTCGCGGCGGAGACCGGCCTCGAACATCCGCAGGCCTCGATCGAATTCGGCTCCATGCGTGGCGATTTCGGCATCGAAACGCTCATCGGCCAGACCGACGGTATGACCGACGGCAGGCACCGCCTGCCTGCCCTCGATGCGCCGAGTGTCGTTGCTGCGCTGCCTGTTCCGCTGATGGACAACGATGACCCGAGTGCCGAGCTGCTGTCCACGCTGTTGCACGGCGATCCGAGACAGGCGCTGGACGCGCTGCGCCGTGCGGCCGACCGCATCGTGTCCGGGACGATCCCGGAACCGGAGTCGTTCGAGCTCGAGGGCACACTGACCGCGATCCGCGCCCACCTCGACCTCGGCGATGTGCGGCTGGCCAGCGATCGGCTCGCCGACCTGCGCCCGCGCTACGACGCCGACTGGCGCCTCGACTGGTACTCCGCGGCCGCCGCGCTGCTGGATGGCCAGCATGCGCGTGCCTTCGAGTACTTCGACCTTGTGCACAGCATGCTGCCCGGTGAGCTCGCACCCGCCCTCGCCCTTGCCGCCACCGCGGAACTCGCACTGCAGCACCTGGATACACCCGCCGAGGCCAAGCGCTGGCACCGGCTCGCGTCGGACTATTACGCGACGGTCTGGAAGACCAACCACGGATTGGTCAGTGCGGCATTCGGCCTGGCTCGTCGGCTTGCGGCCGACGATGCGCTCCTCGAAGCCGTTGCGGTCCTCGATCAGGTACCGGAGGCCTCGCGCTATCACAGTGTCGCGCGCATGACCGGTTGTCTGCTGCTGGTGTCGCGGCCGGTCGCCGACATCACCGAGGCCGACCTCACCGAGGCGGCAACCCGCCTGGATGCGGCGCCGGATGAGCCGCGGGCCCTGCAGCTACAGGTGATCGTCGTGGGGGCGGCACTGGAGTGGCTACGTGCAGGCGGGCAACCGGCCGGGCCTCATTCGATAATTCTCGGCTTCCCGGTTACCGAACTGGGACTGCAGGGCGGACTGGAAACGAGCCTGCGCGCATTGGCGCGTATCGCACCGCACCGCCTGCATCGGTACCGGCTCGTCGATCTGGCCAACCACGTCCGGCCGCAGACCCGCTTCTAGGGCCGCAACGCGCCTGTTCGGACGGCGAGCGCCAGCGCCGCGGGCGCACCGAACGTCACGAGCAGCGGCCACCAGGTGCCGGTGACGAGGGCGGCGGCCAGGGCGAGGACGGCGATCGCTGCGACGGTCACGACGAGCGTGCGCATCGGGTTCGGCTCCGGGAGCGGCGCGGCGGACGGCAGGCTACCGGGGAGGTCGGCGAACAGTTCGGCGAGCTGAGTTTTGGTGGTGGCCGCAGTCACCGCTGCGCTGCGTTCGTCGAACTCGGCAAGGTCCAGCCTGCCCGAACCGAGATGGTGTGACAGTTCCAAGAGCGCGCGTTCACGGTCCTCGACACTGACCCTAGAGCCCGCAGAGTCGTCCATTCCGGAAGGATATGCGCAGGTGGAAATGTTGCACAGGCGTCGTTTTCCATGGACGGGAAGACTGTGACCGAACTAGCGTTTGCTGATTCGTCGCTGGCGGCTATGTAAGCGGCCACAACGGCCCGTGTGGCGGCCGTCGATGCGGACTCGGTGTGGTTTCCTTGAACCATGGCTGCCGCTGTTGAATACACGATCGACGAGCTGGCGCGCGAGGCCGGCACGACCGTGCGGAGTCTGCGGGTCTACCACGAGCGTGGTGTCCTGCCCCCGCCCCAGGTCAAAGGGCGAACCGGGTTCTATGGACCGGAGCATCTCAATCGTGTCCGGACGATCAGCCGACTGCTGGATCGCGGGATCAAACTCAACGGCATCAGGGAATTGCTCGATGCCTGGGACCGTGGTGACGACCTGGGTGACATCCTCGGCGTCATCGAACCCGACGCGGCGAAGGCGGAGGTTGCCGAGGAGCTTCCGGAGGCGGGTGAAACCATAGCCGCGACGGAGCTCGCCGAGCGCTACCGCGAGGTGCCCAACGGGCTCGCCCGCGTGGTCACAGCGGGCCTCTATGAGCCCGTGGACGCCGAAAACTACCGGTTGGCCGACCGTAGACTGGTTCGGATCGTCGAAAAGCTCGGCGCGGCTGGTGTTCCCGCCGCCGAGGTGCTCGACGAACTCGAGAAGCTGCGGGCCGATACCGACCGTATCGCCCGACGTTTCGTCGACCTGTTCCGTCGCACGACCTTTGCGAAGTTCCAGCAGTCCGAAAAGGATTCGGCCGACCGGGCCGAGCTCGCTGAACGCCTTGCCGCGACCAAGAGCATGTCCGGCGAGGCGACCTCGGAGCTCGTGACTCTGTTTGTAGCACGGCATCTCGACCAGGACGCCGAAATCTCCGACGCGCTGTCGCGGGCCTGACCGGTCGAAAATGCCCCTTCGATGTCCACTATTCCCACGCCTGAAGATACTGACCCGTAACGTGCCGTTAAACAGCGGTATGTTTGCTGGCAGGCAGCGACGGCATCGGAGCCGTCCGCGGAGCGAGAATCGCTGGGCCGGAATGCTATTCGGCTACGCGAAACACCCCGAACCCTCATCGCCCTCGAGGTTCTGTGCCACGCCCTGATGGGCCGACCGAGCAGGTTGGTGGCCATCCAGCGCGCCAGGTCGTGTGATCACTCACGACCTACTTAGGTATGTCGTGAGTTAATCTACCGATGCGCGCTGCCCTCATTCCCCACCACAATCTGACTTCGGCACGAGGGCAGCAGATGGGTTGGGTATGGGAAGCGTGACACTGTGGATGCAGATGTCGCTCGACGGCTTTGCGGAGGGGCCGGATCAGGAGATCCACTGGCCGATGGTGGACGAGGAGTTGTGCGAATCGTTTCTCGATGAGCTTCGCGCGGCCGATCTGTTCATCTACGGACGCAAGACGTACGAGATCATGGCATCGTTCTGGCCGACGGCCGACGGAGATCCGGCGATATCCGAGTTCTATGTCGACTTCGCGCGCTGCTGGAAACAGACGCCGAAGCTCGTCATCTCGCGCAGCCTGCGCAGCGCGGGCTGGAACACGCGAGTCGTGCGCGACGGCATGGTCGACGAGATCTGCGCACTGCGAGAGCAGCAGGACTGCAACATGGTTCTGTTCGGCGGTGCCGAGACGGCTTCGGCCTTCATGCGGCACGAATTGATCGATGAGTACCGGCTGTTCGTCCACCCGCTCGTCCTGGGTGGCGGCGTGCCACTGTTCCCGGCGCCTGCTGCGATGGCGGATCTGCAGCTGGTCGATGTGATGACCTTCGACAGTGCCGTCGTGCAGATGCACTACCAGCAGCCTGCTCATCCAGCGATATGTCGGTCGGCGTAGCACCCCGGTAACCTGAAATTTCCAGCGCGTTCGCGTTGATTCGGCTAACTTTCGTCCTATGTCCCTGGTACAGGCACCCACCAGCGAATTCGTCGGCCGCCAAGTGGAATTGGACCGACTAGGTGGCTTGATGGCCGGGGGGGCACGGCTGATCACGCTGGTAGGACCTGGTGGCATCGGTAAGACGCGGTTGGTGGGCGAGTTCGTGCGCCGCGTGCACCGCGCCAAGAGTCACCTGGTGTACTGGGCCGGCCTCGCCGAATTGGAAGGCGATTGCCGAGCCACGGCGCAGGATGTCGTGCAGTCGGCGGTATGCACCTTCGGCGGTGGCAGCAACTACTCCGCGGACCGAGCGGTCTTGGTGCTGGACAACTGTGAACATCTGCTCGGCGCGGTGGGTCCGCTGATCGCGGACCTGCTCGCCGCGGCGCCGAGGCTGACGATCCTGGCCACCAGCAGGGAACCGATCGGCTGGGTCGACGAGTACATCGTCACCGTGCCGCCGCTGTCGCCGGTGCAGTCACTCGAATTGTTCAGACAACGGGCCGAACTCGTCGGGTGGGTGATTCCGGATGATTCCCCACAGCTCGGCGTCGCCGCGCGGATCTGCCGCCGCGTCGATCACAATCCGCTGTTCATCCGGTTGGCCGCGGCGCGGCTGCGCCATCAGCCGCCCGCGATGGTGCTGCGCGAACTCAGCGGCGGTGCCGACGACAAGCGACTGCGGTGGACGCACGGCGCGCGGGCGGGCGCAGAAGCACGCCACCGCGGGGTGTACGACGTCCTCGCCTGGTCCTTCGCGCTGTGTGGCGTGCGGGAACAATTGCTGCTCGAGCGGCTATCGGTCTTCGCGGCGGGCCATGAGACCGATGACGGCGAATCACCGCACCGGGGTATCGAACTCGATGCCGTGATCGCGGTGTGCGCGGACGATATCCTCCCCGCGGGCCAGATCGAGCATCTGCTCGAACGTCTGACGGAACGTTCACTGCTATCGGTGCACCTCACCCCCGCCGCGATGAGCTGGTATCTGGTGGAAAGCGTGCAAGTCTTCGCGCGTGACCGGCTACATCACCGCGATCGCGCGGCAGCGGAACTGCTGTCCGCGCGGCACCGCCGTTACTTCTGTGACAAGGTCGCCGCCGGGCATGTCGGGTGGCACAGTCCAGCGGACAAATCGTGGATCGACTCGGTCGGTCAGGAGATCCGAAGTGCCGTTGAGGTTTCGCGGCCGCTGCCGGTGCCGCTGCCGGCGCGAACACCCTCGTTGTGGAGCGAGTTATCCCAGGCAGAACGCGATGTGGCGGTGTTCGCCGCGGCCGGCTGGCCCAACAGCGCGATCGCCGTCCGTCGCCACAGCTCGGTCCGGACAGTCGACGCCCAGGTTGCCACCATCAGGCAGAAGCTGATGATCGCCTCGCGCAACGAGATCGCTCGCTATATTCCCGAGGAACTCGCAGAGCGCGTTCGGCACGAATCCGAACGCAGGCCACGTCGCACCAGTAGAGTTGCTCGTTATCGATAGGCTACTGCTACATGTGGCCTCGAAATCGATAGGTGAGCAAGGATGTCTGCAGTGAGACCCGGCGATGAAGTTCCCGCCGCGGCGCATGAGTTCGTCGGCAGGCACACCGAGTTGCAGCGGATCGGCACTCTGCTGGCTTCCGCAACCGCGCGACTCATCACCCTGGCCGGACCAGGTGGAATCGGTAAGACCACGTTGGCGACCGAAGCGCTGCGGCGATTTCGGCCGACGCCCAACCATACGGTCTATTGGACGCGGCTGTCCCGGCTGGCGGCGGGCGCCGATGCGGGCGTCGTGGCCGAAGAAGTGGTGCAGTCGGTCGTGACGGCGGATATTGCCGCAAGGTCGGCCTGGGACGGTCTGGTGGAGACATTCACCGGTGGTCACATCGCGGGCAGCCATCGGACGATATTGGTGCTGGACAACTGCGAGCATGTGCTCGCGGGGGTCGGCCCGTTGATCGTCGGTCTGCTGGAAGCGGTGCCGAGCCTGACCATCATCGCGACCAGCCGGGAACCAGTGGGGTGGATCGACGAGCACATCGTTACAGTCCCCCCGATGTCGTCCGGTCATGCACTCGAGCTGTTCCGGCGGCGTGCGGAGCTGACCGGCCGGCCGATCTCCGACAATCCGGAAGAACTTGCCGTCGCCAGGCAGATCTGCTGGCACGTGGACAACAATCCGCTGTTCATCCGGCTGGCGGCGGCTCGCCTGCTGCATCGGCCGCCCATCATTGTGCTGCGTGAACTCACCGGCGATACCGACGACCGGCGCATGCATTGGTCCAACGCCGCCCGGCTCGGGACCGAGGAACGGCACCGCAGTGTGCGGGATGTGATCGCCTGGTCCTACGGCCTGTGCACCGCGGGTGAACAACTCTTGCTCGACCGAATGTCGGTGTTCGTGACAGGGTGCGACAGTGACGGTGCCGAACTGCTCGGCAGCGGAGCGGAATCCGAGGCCATCATCGCGGTCTGCGCCGACAAGTCATTACCGGCGGAAGAGATCGAGCCGTTGCTCGAACGCCTGGCGGAGCGGTCGTTGGTCTCGGTCCGCATCGAGCCGACCATGGTCCGGTACTACCTCCTGGAAAGCGTCGGGGTATTCGTGCGGGACCGACTGTCCCAACGCGGTGACGGCATGGACGAAGCACGGCTGCTTGCCCGTCATCGGCGCTACTACCGGGACAAAGTCGCCGCGGGCCAGGCCACGTGGTACGGCCCGCACGAAAAGGACTGGCTCGACTGGGCGCGTACCGCGTGGTGCAACATCCTGCTCGGCATCGAAACCAGTCTGGTCGAACCCACAGAGGCCGTCATTGGACTGGAGACCGCCGCCATTCTCATGTCGCTGCGCATTCCGTTCATCACCGGTGCCAACCGCGCCATCGGGGGCATCACCGAACAAGCCCTCGAAGCCATCAGGCAGGTCGATCCGCCGCCGACCCAGTTGCGGATCACCGCGACCGCGCTGGTCGGATGGGTGGCAATCTGGCAGGGGCGACATGCCTATACCGCGCAACTGCTGGACGAGTGCGCCGTCGAATGCCTATCCGATCCTGCGCTGCAACAGAACTGGCGCGAGACCGCGCTCGACGATATCGGCTTGCCTGCCCCGGTGGAGTTCACCTGGGGCATAGAGCTGCTACTCATGCACCTCGACCCGCGGGCCATCGATGTACTGACCCGGGCGAGTAGGAAGTTCGCCGAGGTCGACGATGCGGGCGGGGTGCAGCGCAGCGAACTGTTCGCCGCGCTGTCCTGTGCAAACCTGGGTGAGGCCGAGCTAGCGCTCAGCGCTGCGCGGGAGCATCTCGATCGGGCTATCGCCAGCGATTCCCAATGGGCCATCTCCTGGGGGGAGGTGGCGTGGTTGACCGCGGTTTCGCGGCACGGTGATCCGCGCGCTGCGCTGGAAATCGGCCGCGGGGCACTGGAACGTCTGCTGATCTCGGGTGATCGATGGACTGCCGGCTGGATCATCCACTTCAGCATGATGGCGCTGACCTACATTTTGTCCGCCAGGATCGGCGCGCGGGACGGCAGTCGCGCCGAGCTGCGAGCGGCGGCAACCGAAATCGCCTATCTCCAAGGCGGTATCGCCACCTTGCATCGATCGATGGGCATTGCCTCCGAGCGGGTGACGCTGGTGGCTCGTGGGACCGAACACGCGGTCGCGGTGGCGACCTCGATTCTCGGTACGGCGGATTACACAGCGGCCGCCCGCCGTGGCGCGCGTATGCGGCCGGAACACGATGAGTTGCAACGGTTCATGCTCGGCAGGTTCACCATCGAAGAACTGCCCACCGATGTCCCCGCGGCGCGTGCGCCTGCCTCACGCTGGCAGGAGCTCTCGCCCGCGGAACGCGACGTCGCGGTTCTCGCGGCTGCGGGCTGGGCCAACAGCGCGATCGCCGCGCGTCGCGGTAGTTCCATTCGAACAGTCGATGCCCAAGTCGTGGCCATCCGTCGCAAACTGATGGCGGCCACCCGCGCGGACATCATGTGGCACGTGCCGGGTGACCTCAGCGAGCGGATCCGGCTCGAATCCGAGCAGCGGCCCGCGAGGTCCCCGGCACGTCCCTGAACGCGGCTCTGGGGTCTAGGTCAGGTTGCCGTCATAGCAGAGGCTCGCGGACCGCGTCGACCGCTGTGGGCCGGTGCCGCCATCGAAGGTCCACATGTTGATCGACTCAGCGGCCTTCCAGTACACGAAGCCGTTTCGGTCTGCCACGACCTGGTACACGTCCTCGGCGCCTTCGATCAGCTGACTGCCGACGCAATAGTCGTTGTACGAGGTGCCCGGCTGGCGTGCGCCCGGGCTGAACAGACCGGCGGGGTTCGTGTACGCGCCGGGGTTGTGGACGGTGCTGTGCCCGTTGACCGCATGCCCGCGAACCCAATTGGGGCTGCCGAAGTTATCCGATCGGCAGGTGAAGCTCCAGCCTCCTGCATTCACGGACATGCCCTGGGGGTAGGTGTCGCCCGCCCACCGGCACGGCACGGCGGGCTCGGCCGCGGCGGTTCCCGCGCCGACACCGATGCCGCCTGCCGTCACTGCGGTGATGGCGAGCACGGCTAGTGTCTTGGCCTTCTCATGTCCGCTCTTTGTGAACATCGGCTTCTCTCTTTCGTCGTCTGTCCCATCAGCCGACGTCGTTCGGGCTATCCGGGTAGTTCATGCGCCATACAATGTGCCGCTGAGTAGCGGCACGTTCGCTGGGGGGTGTGGAGATATCGATAGTCGAGGCCGCGGCATTGACCGCCGCCGGAGTTCGACTCCGTGACGGCGGTCAATGGCATCGGCTTAATTGCAATACCGCGCCTGGGGCTTGCAGACCTTCCAGCCACCGTTTTCCGAACCCTGAACCTGGTAGGTGCGGGCGTTGTTGGCGGTCTGGTTCTGGTTCTGGCGCTGGTGGTATTCGGTGCGGGCATCCTCTTGCTCGATCTCCCGCAGCGGATTGTTTTCGACGTGGTGGTAACCCATGGGGTCGATGTGATGCGCGCCGGTCGAATCGCCGGAGCTGTAGGAACCGGCGCGGCCCGACCCGCCACCGGAATGGTCACCGGGCACTGCGGATGCCATACCTGCACCTGCGGTGGTGATCGCGCCTACGATGGCGGCGCAGGTCAGCAGGCGGCGAGTGTTGATATTGGTGGTCATTGGATTTCTCCATTCGATTTCGAGCTGTAATCAAGCTGGTGAGGTCTGGGTGCTAACTGGCGTTTCGCTGGTCAGTTAGTGAAAATGCCGCAGAAGAGCGGGCCGGGAATGAATTGCGTTCCGCAGTTCTGGCGACGTTTGTTCTCCTCGTCGCGCCTGCGGTGACGGTGCGAATCGCGTCCCGATTTGTCACGTCCGTGGTGGCTGGGGGATTCGGTCCGCACCGTCGAAACGGCCGGGCCGGGCTGGGCTAGAACCTGCGCGGGCATCAGCACCGCAGGGGTCACCACCGTTGCGCTCACGATCAGCAGGCGGAGCAGGGTTTTTGTGGCCCGTCGCTGTGGGTTGGTCCTGGTCATCGTTTGCGTCCTTCACGATCTCTGGATCGCCCGGGAATCCCCGGCTAGCGACTCACTGTCTATCGTGCCGCTATATAACGTCACATTAATCGACGGTCCGATAGATGTCTAGAGGTTTCTGCCGGGAAATCGCAGTTACGAACAGGTTTCGCAGACGTGTCGAGGAGGGGTCGGTGGCCGTCCGGTCGCGGCAATCCGAAACCTGTCGCGAAGAGGGGGAACCCGATCGGGTGCGCGCGCGTCGAAGACGGCAAAGGGGATTCGAGGTGTTTCGATCGTGCGAGGAGGGGTTGCACATGGAGCGTTGCCCGGGATGCCATACCGCGTGGCGGCGTGGGATCGGCGCAAAGTCGCGGTTGCGGCCGGTACTGCGAGCTGGAGAACTGTGTGAGCGCTACGCGGCGCGTCGGCGGCGGCAATGGCCGGGGCCCGAATCGGGCTGAGGCCATGGGTAATTCGGTACGGCTATTTCTTCTTCTGGTCCTTACTCCCTCCGGAGTTCCGGAGGGAGTAAGGAATTCAGTGCGAACGCATTATTGCGAACGCATCAGATACGCCGTATAGATCAGCGGACGGCGGCCGCGGCGGCGACCATATTGCGCAGCGACGCTTCGACCTCGACCGGTCCCCTGGTCTTCAATCCGCAGTCCGGATTGACCCAGAGTCGTTCGGCTGGAACAGCTTTCAATGCCGCACGCAGGGCGGCGGTGATCTCGTCGACGCTCGGTACCCGCGGCGAGTGGATGTCGTAGACGCCGGGGCCGACACCGAGGTCGAAGCCCGCGGCGTTGAGATCGTCGAGCACCTCCATGTGGGAACGGGCCGCCTCGATCGACGTCACGTCGGCGTCGAGGCCGGCGATCGCATCGATGACTTCACCGAACTCCGAATAGCAGAGATGGGTGTGGATCTGGGTCGAATCCGAGACGCCCGAGGTCGCCAGCCGGAAAGCCTGCACCGACCAGTCGAGGTAGGCCGGCTGATCGACGGCCCGCAGCGGCAGCAGCTCCCGCAGCGCGGGTTCGTCGACCTGGACGATGCGGATATCTGCGGACTGCAGGTCCACCGTCTCGTCCCGGATCGCCAGCGCCACTTGACGTGCCGAGTCGGCAAGCGGTTGGTCGTCGCGCACGAAAGACCAGGCCAGGATCGTCACCGGGCCGGTGAGCATGCCCTTGAGCGGCTTGTCGGTGAGTGATTGGGCGTAGGTGATCCAGTCGACGGTCATCGGAGCGCGGCGTGCCACATCGCCGTAGAGGATCGGCGGCCGCACGCAGCGGGTGCCGTAGGACTGCACCCATCCCGCCTCGGTGGCGGCGAATCCGTCCAACTGTTCGGCGAAGTACTGCACCATGTCGTTGCGCTCGGGCTCGCCGTGCACGAGCACGTCCAACCCCAGCTTCTCTTGCAGCGCAATGACATCCGCGATCTCCGCCTGCATCCTGCGGACATACTCCGCCTGATCGATCTCGCCGGTGCGCAGCGCCGCCCGGGCCAGCCGGATCGCGGAGGTCTGCGGGTAGGAGCCGATCGTGGTGGTCGGCAGCGACGGCAACTGCAACCGTTCGGCTTGCAGTACCCGACGTTGCTCGGCGGCCGCGCGCCGGACGGCGTCCGGGCCGAGCGCGGTCAGCCTGGCACGCACCTGCGGATTGGCGAGCCGGGGATCGGCTCGACGTGTCTCCAGTGCCGTACGGACCGTGTCCAGCTCGGCGGCGATGGCCTGCGGGCCCTCGTTCAGCGCGGTGGCGAGCACCCGCACCTCGGCGACCTTTTCCGCACCGAAGGCCAGCCAGGACCGCAGCTGCTCGTCCAAGCCGGTTTCGGTGTCGAGGGTGTAGGGCACATGCAGCAGCGAGCAGGAGCTCGACACTGCTACCGTCGCCGCGGATCCCAGCAGGGTGCCGAGGGTGGCCAGCGCCCGATCAAGGTCGGTTCGCCAGACATTGCGGCCGTCGACCACACCGGCGACCAGCAGCTTGTCCGCCAGTGCCGGTACCGCGACCACCTCCGAGAGATCGGTCGGTACCGTGAAATCGAGTGCGATGCCCTCGATCTCGGTGCCTGCCAGTGCGGCGAGCGCGGCGCCCGGCTTACCGAAGTAGGTGGCCACCAGGATCGCCGGACGGTCCTGTGCCGCCGATAGCTCCGCGTAAGTGGTGCGTACCAGTTCGATTTCGTCGGCGGTCAGATCGGTGACCGTGATGGGCTCGTCGAGTTGCACCCACTCGGCTCCCGCCGCGGCCAGCAGCCGCAGCAGCTCACGGTAGAGCGGAACGAGCTCGCCGAGGCGATCCAGCGCCGCGCCGCCGGCCGTCTTGGCCAGCTTCAGGAAGGTGATCGGGCCGACGACGACCGGCCGTGCTTGCGTCCCCAGGGCGAGGGCCTCGTGCAGTTGCTCGAGCAGCTGCTCGGGATGCAGCGCGAATGCGGTGTCCGCACCGATTTCCGGCACCAGGTAGTGGTAGTTGGTGTCGAACCACTTGGTCATCTCCAGCGGCTCGACCGTGTCGGTGCCGCGTGCGGCGGCGAAATAGCGATCCAGCGGATCGGCGATGCCTGCCACCCGCGGCGGCAGGGCGCCGAGCAGCGCGGCGGTGTCGAGCACCTGGTCGTAGTAAGAGAACGTCCCGACGGGAATCGAGTCGAGCCCGGCGGCCTGTAGTTCGGTGAGTTGGGTGCGCCGCAGGTCGCGGGCGACGGTGTGCAGCTGCTCGGCGTCGATGCGCCCGGCCCAATAGGACTCGGTGGCGCGCTTGAGCTCACGGTGCGGCCCCACCCGCGGCAGGCCGAGAACCGTTGCGGTGAACGGTGTGTGATGTGAAACAGTCACGATGTTTCTCCAGTGCTGAGTTGAGAGCCAGACGCCCTACGAGCACACGGAAACCAAGTGACATGCCGGAGAAACCGACAGGAGAGCCCGACACGTCGCACTGGTGGTCCGCGCGCCCAATCCACGAGGCGGTGGCCGCCGGATACGGCGTATCCGGCACGGCTGGCAGGTCTTCGGACTTGCGGGCACGGGCCTTCTGGCCGACCCCGGCCTGCGCCGGGGCTCACCTACTGGCCGTCGCTTCCCAAGTCGAGGGGCAGATCGCCCGTTGAACTCAGTGCCTGTGACGGCGGTCGTTCCTGCATACCGCTGCGGGACAGTCCCGGATTCTCACCGGGTTCCCTCTTCACCCGCGCACCCGACATTCGGGTCCACGAGCTTCGACTCCGGCACGCGACGTCGGGGCTCCATCTCGTCTGCGTACCAGCGAACCAGCTGCACCAACCAGCATAGGGCAGCGGTCACCGATGAACCGCACCTCACTTGACTGCGACCCGTCAGCGATCGCGCAGCGAAGGCGGCTCCAAGCCCCTCGGTAGCCATCATTTCTCTACTCTCACCCGCCCCGCCCCGTGTGACAGCCGGACACCCACCATCCTGGAGCCCGGTTCGACACAGGGTGCGGCTCCCGACAGGGGTGCGGCTGCCATCGAGATCGGGCGGCGGCAGGTGGGACGGCGGGTGTTGGTGGATTCGAGAACGTCCCCTCCGCCAGACTTCACGCCGGAAGCCGTGCGCTGCCTGCCTGAGTTGCAGAAGAGGAAGCCGGGTAATCCACCCGACGTGACCAGCACCGCCCGACAAAGTCGCGGGAGCAGCCGAAACTGGGCAGCGTGCTCTGGGGTTCGAAGGGTTTGTGAACGCCACCACCGCCGGTCTTCACGCCGGAAGCCGTGTGCCTGCCTGCTGGAGTTGCGGAAGAGAAAGTCGGGTACTCCCACTCGACGTGCCCAGCACTGCCCGGGTGAACCCTTGAAGGGCACCCGGAACTGGACAGCGTGCTCTGAGGTTCGAAAACCGAGCTCACTTCCCTGAGTGCAGCGCCGCCGGCCGGTAGGTGGAGCGTGGGTGGCGTGCCCCGGGTTGGGGAAGCGAGGTCAGCTTCCAGCGGTGTTCCAGGCAGTGCTGGGTGCGTCGTGTGCCGTACCTGGCTTTCTCTTCCGCAGCCTGGGCAGGCAGGCACATGGCTTCCGGCGTGCGGGCTGGTTGTGGTTGCGTTCCACACACTTTCGGTATCGAGGGTAGTGAAATGGCGGCTGTCTGAGGCGGTGTGAGCCACCATTTCTCTCACGTCGACCTGAGCAGGCCGGCGGTGGCTTTCGGTGTGCGGACTGGTGGACGGTTGTCGGGCTTTGCGGCCGGGCTGCAAAATGAACGCAGCATTACCGCAACTTCGCAGGGTTGCTAGGTGGCGTTGGGAAGATTCCTGCGAAGGGGCCTTCCGTGTCAAAAGCATCTTCGGGGCCGGGTACCTTAGGTCAATGTTCTCGAAAGTCTTGGTCGCCAACCGTGGCGAAATCGCGATCCGGGCCTTCCGCGCGGCCTATGAGCTCGGCATCGGAACCGTCGCGGTTTTCCCGTACGAGGACCGCAATTCGGTCCACCGGTTGAAGGCGGCCGAGTCTTACCAGATCGGTGAAGAGGGCCACCCGGTCCGGGCGTATCTCTCCATCGACGCCATTATCGAGGCCGCCAAGTCGGCGGGCGCCGACGCGATCTATCCCGGCTACGGCTTCCTGTCCGAGAACCCCGACCTGGCCGCTGCCTGTGCGCGCGAGGGCATCACCTTCATCGGTCCTTCGGCGGAGGTGCTCGAGCTGGCGGGCAACAAGGCGCGCGCCATCGCGGCGGCGAAGGCGGCCGGGCTGCCGGTGCTGCGCTCCAGTGAGCCGTCGGCGGACGTCGAGGCGCTGGTCGCGGCCTCCGAGCAGCTGGACTACCCGATCTTCGTGAAGGCCGTCGCCGGTGGCGGTGGTCGCGGCATGCGCCGCGTCGCCGCCCCCGAGTACCTGCGTGAGTCGATCGAGGCGGCATCGCGGGAGGCCGAGTCGGCCTTCGGTGATCCGACGGTGTTCCTCGAGCAGGCCGTGGTGAACCCGCGTCACATCGAGGTGCAGATCCTCGCCGACCAGCACGGCAACGTGATGCACTTGTTCGAGCGGGACTGTTCGCTGCAGCGGCGGCACCAGAAGGTGATCGAGCTCGCGCCCGCGCCGAACCTGGATCCCGTACTGCGCGAAAAGATCTGCGCCGACGCGGTCGCCTTCGCTCGGCAGATCGGCTACAGCTGCGCGGGCACCGTCGAGTTCTTGCTCGACGAGCGCGGCCATCACGTCTTCATCGAAATGAACCCGCGTATTCAGGTCGAACACACGGTGACCGAGGAGATCACCGATGTGGACCTGGTGCAGTCGCAGCTGCGTATCGCGGCGGGGGAGACCCTCGAGCAGCTCGGTCTGAGTCAGGAGACCGTGCAGATCCGCGGCGCAGCACTGCAGTGCCGTATCACCACCGAGGACCCGGCCAACGGTTTCCGTCCGGACACCGGCCGCATCACCGCCTACCGCACCCCCGGTGGCGCAGGAATTCGCCTGGACGGCGGCGCGAACCTGGGCGCAGAGGTCGGCGCCTACTTCGACTCCATGCTGGTGAAGCTCACCTGTCGAGGCCGCGATTTCGAGACCGCGATCGCGCGGGCTCGCCGTGCGGTGGCGGAGTTCCGAATCCGTGGCGTGGCAACCAACATTCCGTTCCTGCAGGCGGTGCTCGACGATCCCGATTTCCGTGCGGGCCGGGTCACCACCTCGTTCATCGAGGAACGCCCGCAGCTGCTCACGCTGCGCGGGTCGGCCGACCGCGGCACCAAGATCCTCACCTATCTGGCCGATGTCACCGTGAACAAGCCGCACGGCGAGCGACCGACGACGGTGTATCCGCATGACAAGCTGCCCGCGCTCGATATGACGGCGCCGCCGCCTCCGGGTTCCCGGCAGCGGCTGCTGAGCCTCGGCCCCGAGGGTTTCGCGCGGGCGCTGCGCGAACAGAAGGCCGTCGGTGTCACCGACACCACCTTCCGCGACGCGCACCAGTCGTTGCTGGCCACTCGGGTTCGGACCAATGGCCTGCTCGCCGTCGCGGGACATGTCGCGCGGATGACACCCGAGTTGCTCTCCATCGAGGCCTGGGGCGGCGCTACTTATGATGTGGCGCTCCGCTTCCTGTACGAGGATCCATGGGAGCGGCTGGCCGCACTGCGCGAGGCCGTGCCCAATATCTGCCTGCAAATGCTGCTGCGTGGCCGCAACACCGTCGGCTACACGCCCTACCCCGAGCGAGTGACTCGCGCATTCGTGTCCGAGGCCACCGCGACCGGCATCGATATCTTCCGCATCTTCGACGCGCTCAACAATGTCGACCAGATGCGCCCCGCCATCGATGCGGTGCGCGAAACCGGTACCGCCATCGCGGAAGTCGCGATGAGCTACACCGGTGACCTGTCCAACCCGGACGAGACCATCTACACCCTCGACTATTACCTCAAACTCGCCGAGCAGATCGTGGACGCGGGCGCACATGTCCTCGCCATCAAGGACATGGCAGGTCTACTGCGCGCCCCCGCTGCCGCCACCCTGGTGACCGCGCTGCGCCGTAACTTCGATCTGCCGGTGCACGTGCACACCCATGACACCCCCGGCGGGCAGTTGGCCACCTATCTCGCCGCCTGGCAGGCGGGCGCCGACGCGGTCGACGGCGCCAGCGCCGCCATGGCGGGCACCACCAGCCAGCCCGCGCTGTCGGCGATCGTCGCCGCCGCCGCGCACAGTGAGTACGACACCGGTCTGAACCTGCAGAATGTCTGCGATCTGGAGCCGTTCTGGGAGGCACTGCGAAAGGTGTACGCGCCCTTCGAGTCCGGGCTCCCCGCCCCGACCGGTCGCGTCTACACCCACGAGATCCCCGGCGGTCAGTTGTCGAACCTGCGTCAGCAGGCCATCGCGCTCGGGCTAGGTGACCGGTTCGAAGAGGTCGAAGCGAAGTATGCGGCGGCAGATCGGCTGCTCGGTCGTCTGGTCAAGGTGACTCCTTCGTCGAAGGTGGTCGGCGACCTTGCCCTCGCCCTCGTCGGCACCGACGTCGACATCGACGACTTCGCGACCGACCCAGGCCGCTACGACATTCCCGATTCGGTCATCGGCTTCCTGCGTGGGGAACTGGGCACCCCGGCAGGCGGCTGGCCGGAGCCTTTCCGCAGCAGGGCGCTGGCAGGTCGGGGACCTGCGAAACCGGAGACCCCGCTGACAGCCGAGGACGAGGCCGGGCTCGCCGGTTCGTCGGAGGAGCGCAGGGACACGCTGAACCGGCTGTTGTTCCCCGGCCCCACGGCCGAATTCCTCGCGCACCGCGAGCAGTACGGCGACACCTCCGGCCTGTCGGCCAACCAGTTCTTCTACGGCCTGCGCCGCGGCGACGAGCATCGGGTGCAGTTGGAGAAGGGCGTGACCCTACTCATCGGTCTGGAGGCCATCTCCGAGCCCGACGAGCGCGGTATGCGCACGGTGATGTGCATCCTCAACGGTCAGTTGCGTCCTGTCGCGGTCCGTGACAGGTCCATCGCCAGCGAGATCCCGGCCGCGGAGAAGGCGGACAAGACCAATTCGGGCCATATCGCCGCTCCGTTCGCGGGTGTGGTGACTCTGGCTGTGTCGGAAGGTGATTCGATCGGCGCGGGTGACACCATCGGCACCATCGAGGCGATGAAGATGGAGGCCGCGATCACCGCGCCGCGTGCGGGCACGGTCGGGCGGGTCGCGATCGGCCGGGTGCAGCAGGTCGAGGGCGGCGATCTGCTGGTCGAGTTGGTCGTGCGCGAGTCCGCGGGCGAATGACACGGATCGTTGCGGGAACAGCGGGCGGGCGGCGGCTACGGGTGCCGCCCGCAGGCACGAGGCCTACCTCCGACCGGGTGCGTGAGGCGCTGTTCAGCGCGCTGGAGGCGCGGATGGACTTCGACGGCGTGCGCGTGCTCGATCTCTACGCGGGTTCGGGCGCGCTCGGCCTCGAGGCGCTGTCGCGTGGCGCCCGGCACGCGCTGCTGATCGAGTCCGACCGCAAGGCTGCTGCGATCGTGCGCGGCAATATTGCCGATCTCGGCTTGCCCGGCGCGGAACTGCGCGTCGGCGCGGTCACGGCCGTCTTGGCGCACGCCGGCGCCGGTGACTACGACCTCGCGCTGTCCGATCCGCCGTATGACGTGGACACCGCCGCGGTGACCGATGATGTCCGTGCCCTCGCCGAGCGCGGCTGGCTCGCGCCCGGCGCGCTCGTCGTGGTGGAACGCTCCATCCGCTCGCCCGAGATCGATTGGCCCACAGGGTACTTCCCGGCGAAGGCGCGCAAGTACGGCGAGACCAGGATCGAGCTCGCGGAATTCGTCGGCGGCCCGCCTGCTAGCGTTTGAGCTATGGCAGGAGCGTTGTGCCCGGGCTCGTTCGACCCGGTGACCAATGGACACATCGACGTCTTCAACCGGGCCTCGGCCCAGTTCGACGAGGTCGTGGTGACCGTCATGATCAACAAGAGCAAGAAGGGCATGTTCAGCGTCGAGGAACGGATGGAGATGCTGCGCGAGGCCACCGCCCACCTGCCCAACATTCGGGTGGAGTCGTGGTACGGCCTGCTTGTCGATTTCGCGCGGGAGCAGGGCATCACCGCGATCGTCAAGGGCCTGCGCGACGCGGGTGACTTCGGCTACGAGCTGCAGATGGCACAGATGAACAAGAAGCTCTCCGGAGTCGACACCTTCTTCATCGCCACCAACCCGTCGTTCAGCTTCCTGTCCAGCTCCTTGGTCAAGGAGGTGGCGGCCTTCGGCGGTGATGTCACCGACATGCTTCCGCCTTCGGTCCACAAGCGTCTCCTGGATCGCCTCGCCGAGCAGCGCAGCTAGACAGTTACCCCGAAACGCAAATCCGCCCCGGCGCCAGAAATCTTGGCGCCGGGGCGGATGTGTTCGGGCTGATATCGAAGGTCTCAGAACACCAGGCCACGCAGGGCCAGGAAGCGCATTCCGCCGACGACCGCCGTGATTCCGAGGATTGCGGCGGCTTCTGCGACTCCGCCGATGCCGGGTGTCCAGACATCGAGGGCGGCCAGCCCCGCCGTGGTGATGCCGAGGCCGATCAGCGCCAGGCCGCCACCTTCCCACTGTGCGGTGAACCAGCCGACCCGGCCGGACGCGTGGAAGGTGAGCTGGCGGTGCAGCTCGTTGGCGATGATGGTGCTGACGATCGACCCGACCACGTTGGCGATCAGGGGACCGATGCCGTGCATCGCGAAGAACAGCAGGACGTAGGCGATATTGCTCGATCCGCCGACCAGTGCGAAACGGATCAGCTGGGCGAAGGGACGGTCGCCGCGCAGGTACTGCATGAGCTGTTCGAACCGGGGGGCAGCCGACGCTGCCGACCGCAGCACCGGGTACGGGCCAGCCCAGGGGGTGTAGATGCTGGCGGCCGTCGGTCGCGGGATTTCCAGAACAGTCATTGTCTTTCCGATCGAACAGAGCCTTTGGTGGGGACAACAGCGATGGTCATCGCTTTCCTTCCCGCCGACGTCTCGAGCAAGTTCCTTGTTTACTGCTTGTTCAGTATGTACTGAACAATTGGAACTTGTCAATCATCGGCTTCTGGTTGTCCACCCTTCGGCGTCCTCCTGTCCCACTGTCCCGGTGGGGGCCTGGGATTAGCTTATGAAGATCTTGTTCCGACCTTCTGGATAAATGTAACACCAAGTGGAGGTGGATCCTCCACTTGATTTTGTGGCGTGCGAGACACTGGCACGACACACCGGAGGGTGACTCGGCACTTACGGTGACGAGGGGCACACTGGGCCTCGGTGAGAAAGTTCGCCGTAGTCCGCAGGAGAGTGGGGTAGTGAGCATGTATCGCGTATTCGAAGCACTCGACGAGCTGGTCGCCATCGTCGAGGAGGCACGCGGAATCCCGCCGACTCGCAGCTGCATTGTGCCGCGCGGTGATGTGCTCGAGCTGCTCGACGACGTGCGTGACGCGTTGCCCGGCGAACTCGACGACGCCCAGGACGTGCTCGACCATCGCGACAAGATCGTCTCGGATGCCCGCTCGGCCGCCGAGACGACGGTGACAAGCGCCGATGAGCAGGCCAGTGCGACCGTCGAATCCGCGCGCGAGGAGGCCGATCGGATCCTCGCCGACGCCAAGGCGCATGCCGATCGCATGGTGGCCGAGGCGAGCACGCACGCCGATCATCTGGTGAACACCGCTCAGGCCGAGGCCGACCGCGTCGTCGCCGACGGCAATGCCGAATTCGAGGCCGTCACCGGCCGGGCCCGCACGGAATCCGAGCGCATGGCCGAGGCGGGCCAGGCCTCCTATGACCGCTCGGTCGCGGAGGGGCAGGCCGAGCGGGATCGCCTCGTCGCACAGACCGAGGTGGTGCGGGCCGCGCACGCCGAGTCGGCGCGCGTGATCGACGCGGCGCACGCCGAGGTCGACCGCATGCGCGACGAGTGTGACCACTACGTCGACAGCAAGCTCGCCGAATTCGAGGAGGCCCTCGACAGCACCCTGCGTATCGTCGGTCGTGGTCGCCACCAGCTGCGCTCCGGCGCGGGTGCGCCGGACTATGCAGGGGAATATCGCCGCTAGCCGCCTACCGGCTGGGACGGCGGTGGCGTTTTGGGCTTCGGGTGACCCCTCGCGTATTGTGGTGTGGTTGCCCATTTCCTTCGAACGTGAGTGAGTTTCGTGATGTCCGCCGGTTCCGGTTCTGCCTCGCGTCCCCATGCGGCTGCGCGCCGCAATCCGGACGCGTTCTTTGTGCTGGACACTCGCAGCCTGGGCCGTCGCCCGGGAACGATGCAGGAGTTCCATCGCATCATCACCACGAAGGATCGAATCGGGCTGGACCTGATCGCCATACCTGCGCGTTCCGATGTCGAACTCGACCTGCAACTGCAAGCGGTGTCCGAGGGTGTGCTGGTCACCGGAACGGTGGCGGCGTCGACGGCGGGGGAGTGCACGCGCTGCCTGGAACCGTTCACCGGTGAGGTGGAGCTCAACCTGACCGAGCTGTTCGCCTACCCGGACAGCGCGACCGAGCAGACCACCGAGGACGACGAGATCCACCGTCTGATCGACGACACTATCGACCTGGAACCGGTGATCATCGACGCCATCGGTCTCGAGCTTCCGTTGCAGCCGTTGTGCTCTCCGGACTGCGCGGGACTGTGCCCGGAATGCGGTGTACGGATGGCGATTGCGGGTTCCGACCATGGGCATGAGATACTTGACCCTCGCTGGGCCGGGTTGGCGAAGTTCGCCACCGAGTCGCCCGGCAGTGGCAGCCCCGATTCGGGTGCCGCCGACCCCGATCATTAAGACCCGGATCAGCAAAACCGATCTGTGAACTGGCAAGCAATAAGACAAGAGGAGAAGTAGTCGTGGCCGTTCCCAAGCGCCGGATGTCCCGTTCCAACACCAGGTCGCGGCGCAGTCAGTGGAAGGCCACCGCGCCGACCCTGATCACGTGCCCGAACCGTGCCTGCGGCGAGAAGACGCTGCCGCACATCGCGTGCCCCTCCTGCGGCACGTACAAGGGCCGCCAGGTCACCGCTGCTGTCTGATCGTTCGACCTGTCGTATCGACGTGACCGTCAGTAAGGACGAACCGGGCCCCTCCGGTGATCATGACCGGCTGCTCGCCGCGCTCGGCGTCGGCGTGCAGCCGGATTTGTTGCGCCTCGCGCTGACCCACCGGTCCTACGCCTATGAAAACGGTGGGCTGCCGACCAATGAGCGCTTGGAATTCCTCGGCGACTCGGTCCTCGGCCTGAGCATCACCGAGCGGCTGTACCACGAGCACCCGGACAAGTCCGAGGGCGAACTGGCAAAGCTGCGGGCGAGCGTGGTGAACATGCACGCACTCGCCGAGGTGGCGCGCGGACTGGGCGAAGGCGGCCTCGGCGTGCACTTGCTGCTGGGTAAGGGCGAAGAGCTCACCGGCGGTCGGGACAAGCCGAGCATTCTCGCCGACGGCATGGAGTCGCTGCTCGGAGCGGTGCATCTCGAGCACGGCATCGATGTGGCGCGTGAGGTAGTGCTGCGGCTGTTCGCCGACCTGCTCGAGCGCGGTCCCCGAATGGGGGCGGGCCTCGACTGGAAGACCAGCCTGCAGGAGCTCACCGCCGAACGCGGCCTCGGTGTACCCAGCTACGAGATCACTTCGACGGGCCCCGACCACGACAAGGAATTCACCGCGACCACGGTGATCGGCGGCCGCCCGTACGGTTCCGGCATCGGCCGATCCAAGAAGGAAGCGGAGCAGAAGGCTGCGGGCGCCGCCTACCAGGCACTGACCGCCGAAGCCTGACGTGCCCGAACTCCCCGAGGTCGAGGTTGTCCGGCGTGGACTCGCCGAGCATGTGGTCGGCCATATCGTCGAATCGGTGACGGTGACCCACCCCCGTTCGGTGCGCAGGCACCCCGAGGGCGCCGCCGATCTGGCTGCCAGGATGACCGGGCTGCGCGTGGCCGCGGCGGAGCGCCGCGGCAAGTACCTGTGGCTCACCTTCGACGATCCCGACACCGCATTGGTCGTGCACCTGGGGATGAGCGGGCAGATGCTGGTGCAGCCCGCCGATACTCCGGTGGAGAAACACGCCCACATCCTGGCCACCCTCGACGACGGCACCCAGTTGCGCTTCGTCGATCAACGCACCTTCGGCGGCTGGGCCCTCGCACCGCTGGTCACAGTCGAGGGCACACTGCTACCCGAGCCCGTTGCGCACATCGCTCGCGACCCGCTGGACCCGCTCTTCGACTCCGAGTCCGTGGTGTCCACGCTGCGCACCAAAGACAGCGAGATCAAACGGCTGCTGCTCGACCAGTCCGTGGTTTCCGGTATCGGCAACATCTATGCCGACGAGTCCCTGTGGCGAGCCAAAATACACGGCAACCGGCCGGCCTCCGGACTGACCAGACCCGCCCTGCGCACCCTGCTCGCCGAGGTCGGCGTCGTGATGGGCGAGGCGCTCGCCGCGGGCGGCACCTCGTTCGACGCGTTGTATGTGAACGTGAACGGTCAATCGGGCTACTTCGAGCGCTCGCTGGCCGTTTATGGCCGCGAGGACGAACCTTGCCGCCGCTGCGGCGCGGCGATCCGTCGTGAGCGTTTCATGAACCGCTCGTCCTATTCCTGCCCACGCTGCCAGCCGAAGCCTCGCCCCCGGACACACTAGCGAGCTACCGTTCTTCTAGGCGGTTCGGGAGTCACGCCGACCGTGGAGGAAGGACATATGCGCAAGCCTGTACCCCATGCATCGTCACACCCTGTCGAGGAGTGCTGATTCATGCGCAAGCTCACCTACTACGTCGCATCGACCATCGATGGATTCATCGCCACCGAGGACGGCTCGGTCGATTTCTTCCCGGTGGGAGGTGATCACGGTCCGGCGATCACCGCGCAGTACCCGGAGACGCTGCCGACGAAGGTGCGGGAGGCCCTTGGCATCGACAAGCACAACCACTACTTCGATACGGTGCTGATGGGACGCAAGACCCACGACTTCGGTGTCAGGACCGGGACCTCGACCCCGTATGCGCATCTGCGGCAGTTCGTGGTGTCGACGACGTTGCCGGAGAGTCCCGATCCCGCGGTGGAGCTGATCTCCGCCGACCCGCTGGCGAAGGTGCGTGAGCTCAAGCGCGAGGACGGGCTCGGGATCTGGCTGTGCGGCGGTGGTGAGCTCGCCCAGGTGCTGCTGCCGGAGATCGACCAGATCTTCCTCAAGCTGTATCCGATCGTGCTGGGCCGGGGCCGGTCGCTGTTCGGTTCCGGTCCGCGGCTGCCCGACGCGGCCAGGTTCCGAATGATCACCAGCCGGGTGTTCGAGGACGGGGTGGCCTTCATGAAGTACAGCAGGATTCACTGACCGCTGTGGCAGACCATTATCCGATCGCTGAATCGGACCCGAGTGGTGTGCCGGGTCCGGTGGAGGCGCTGCGCGAGATCGGCTTCTGGCTGGAACGTTCGCGGTCGGAGACACATCGAGTGAAGGCCTACCGGCGCGCCGCCGACATTGTGGCGGAGCTGCCTTCCGATGAAGTGTCCGCGCATCGGGCAGCACACAGCTGGCGTGACATCGCCGGTATCGGACCGAAGACCGCAGCCGTGATCGAGCAGGCGTGTTCCGGTGCGATACCGCAGTATCTGCTCGATCTGCGTGCGGCTGCGCAGCCCATCGGTGTGCCGGGCAAGCCGCTGCGGGCCCGGTTGCGCGGCGATCTGCACACCCATTCCGACTGGTCCGACGGTGGCAGCCCGATCGCAGAGATGATGGGCGTCGCGGCGGCCCTCGGCCACGAATACTGTGCGCTCACCGACCATTCGCCGCGGCTGACCGTCGCCAACGGACTCTCGGTGAGCCGGTTACGTCGCCAGCTGGATGTCATCGCGGAATTGAACGAGCAGCTGGCACCGTTTCGTATCCTCACCGGCATCGAGGTGGACATCCTCGACGACGGCGCCCTCGACCAGGACGCCGATCTGCTCGCCGAGCTCGATATCGTTGTCGCCAGCGTGCATTCGCATCTGCGCGCCGACAGCGAGACGATGACCAAGCGGATGGTCTATGCCGTGGCCAACCCCAATGTCGACGTGCTCGGGCACTGCACAGGCCGACTCGTCGAGGGGGCCCGCGGCACCCGTCCCGAGTCGAGGTTCGACGCGGAAGTCGTGTTCGAGGCCTGCCGTCACTACGGCACCGCCGTCGAGATCAACAGCCGCCCCGAGCGCCGCGACCCGCCGTCCCGGCTGATCCGGCTCGCGGTCGAGATGGGTTGTGAGTTTTCCATCGACACCGATGCACACGCGCCGGGCCAATTGGACTGGCAGGGCTACGGCTGCGAGCGAGCGGTCGCGAATGGCGTTGCGGCGGAGCGAGTTATCAATACGTGGCCGTTGGCCGACCTGCTGGCCTGGACCAAGTCGGCGTGACCCCTGGCTGCGTTTGCGCCGCTTCCCGCAGCGCGATCCCGGCGCGGTAGATCGGCTCGATCGCGGCACCCTGACCATGCATCGTGGGTGGCCGCCGGGTTAACTATTGTCGAATAATGGTGCCGTCCAAGGGCTGATCGCCGATTGCACCCGAAAATGGTTGGTACGACGATCTCTTGGGGAGTGGATTTTCTGGTGGGCGACTTTCCGGTCGAGATCGTGCTGGCGATTATCGCAATCCTGTTGTCGGCTGGCGCTTTCCTGTGGGAGTTCGTCTTCGTGGGGCGCAGGCAGCTCGGCTACCGCGTGCAGATGGATACGCCTGTCACCGGTGAGATCGAATCGGTCTTCCCCGGAGTGCTGCCGCAGCTTCGCCCGGATCTGGACGGCTCGAGTCCGGAGCTGAAAGATCTGTCTGTCGTCTTGGTCCGCATCGAGAACAGCGGTGCCACGACCATCGACAGCCGCGACTATCAGGCACCCGATGCCGGCCGAGTCGGCCTGCACCTGCACTTTCCGCAGCGTCGGGTCATCGGCATGGCGGTGACCGAGCTGAGCGAACCCGGCCTGGCCGACAGTTTGGACCGCGACTCGGGAATCGCGGTGCGGGAGGACACGATCGGGCACATCGGCGTCATCGACCTGCCCAAGGTGTCGTTGAACCGCGGCGATCACTACAAGATCCTGGCCATCCTGCAGCGCTCCGACGGGACGGGGGAATACCGCGCTCCGGTGCTGCAAGGCGGTATCAAAGGCGGGACGGTCACGGAGACCCAGAGTCGCACGGGTGCGTCCCGAGTGATGCTGGCGCTCACCGCTTTTCTGGTGCTGGTGATTGTCGTTCAGCTCGTCGTCGCCGCGGTCGAGCCGGATCCGACACCGCTGGACTGTGCCGCGGGCAAACTCACGCTGGTCGGGTCTTCCGCGTTCGCCCCCGTCATCCAGGATGCTGCGGCGCAGTACCGGAAGCGTTGCACCGGAGCCGAATTCACCTTCGCCTTCGAGGGCACCGAACGCGGCCTCGACCGGCTCATCGAGGAGGGCAAGGACAACCACGAACTGCTGGCGATCACCGACGGGCCGAAGGGCGAGGGGTATGCGGCATTGCTCAAGCGGGCACTCGGTCTGTCGTTGTTCACTATGGTCGTGCACCCGGGCGTGGGTGTCCGCAGCCTGACGGCCGCACAGATCGAGGACATCTACCAGGATCGGATCATCAACTGGCGCGACGTCGGTGGACCGGATCTGCCGATCGTCCTCGTCAATCGCATCCCCGGTTCCGGGACCAGGAATACCTTCGAACGGCGACTGCTCACCCAGCCACAGGTCATCCGATCGCACGTGAGCTGCAAGGCGCTGGAGGACATCCCGCCGCCGAGTGCCGCCCATTGCGACGTCCAGGTCACCAAGGACATGTTGCAAGCCGTCGCAGACCTGCCGGGCGCTATCGGCTACAGCGAGTTCTCCGAGGCGACGAGAGCGGGAGTGCCGACCGTGGCGGTCAATGGCATCACCGCGTCCCGTGACAGTGCGATAAACCGCACGTACCCGTTCTGGGGGATCGAATTCGTCTACAGCTATGGGGAATTGCCCGGCGACTCACTGGCCGCCGCTTTCCGGCGCTATCTGACCGACGAGGCGGGGCGGAATGTGCTGAACGCGCACGGCAATGTGGCCTGCGGTGACCTGCCGGATCCGCCTCGATGCCAGCCGGATGTGTGACGGCAAGGTCCCCGGATGTCACAGCAGCGGCGGCTGTGTCGTCTCCCAGGTGCAGCAGTATGTACCTGAGAGAGGACGAACACCGTGGCACGAATGAATTTGGCCGAGGTTGCCCCCGAGATCTATCACGCCTGGTTTGCCGCAGAATCGGCGATCCGCCGAGGCCCGTTGGATCCGACGATCCGCGAGCTGGTGAAGATCCGCGGCTCGCAGATCAACGGCTGTGTGTACTGCATCGATATGCACACCACCGATGCCCGCCTGGCAGGCGAAACCGAGAAGCGGATCTTCCAGCTCGACGCCTGGCGCGAATCGGCGTTGTACACCGAGCAGGAGCGTGCGGCGCTAGCCTATGCCGAGGCGGTCACCAAGCTCGGTGAGCACGGCGTGAGCGATGAGATCTGGGCGGATGTCGAGAAGCACTTCGAGACGGGCGCGCGCGCCGGTCTGGTAGCGATCACCGCGATGATCAACCTGTGGAATCGGATCGGCGTGCCGCTGCGGATGCAGCCCGAGTTGCCCTGAGGCTGGTAACCCGGCCGAGCGCTTGCTCGGTCGGGCCCAAAATTGGGACCGACTGCCTGGTTTGAATAGTTGATCATGAGGTACGTCTCTGTCGGCCCCCCTGTTCGCGCCTCAGGCGCGAACAGGCCAACCAAGCCCTGATGGACGGCGGTGCAGGCATTGTCTCCACCTCCGCCGCGGCGGCCACCACGTTCGGCGCCCAGCGCTCCGAGTGCTGGGTGGATGCGAGTGCCAACGGTTGCTTGGAAGGATGGTCATGAGTCAACGGTTATCCACGCCCAGTTCGGCGCCGATTGCGTCTTCGGATCTGTTGTCGATCGATCATGTCGGCGAACGATTCCGCATCGCGATGGTTGTCCCCCCGTATTTCGACGTGCCGCCCAAGGCGTACGGCGGTGTCGAGGCAGTCGTCGCGGATCTGGTCGATGCGCTGGTCGCCCGCGGCCACGATGTGACACTGATCGGCGCAGGTGAACCGGGCACCAAGGCGAAGTTCGTCCCGGTGTGGGACCGGGCGCTGCCCGAGCGGCTCGGCGAGCCGTTTCCGGAAGTAGTCCATGCGCTCAAGTCGCGAAGGGCCATCGAGCACATCGCCGCTACCTCTGGCATCGACTTGGTGCACGACCACACCTTCGCGGGCCCCCTCAACGTGCCCGCCTACCAAAAGCTCGGACTGCCGACAGTGGTGACGGTGCACGGCCCGGTCGAGGACGATTCCTATCGGTACTACCGCGAACTCGGCAACGAGGTCGCGCTGGTGGCGATCAGTGACCGTCAGCGCGCACTGGCGCCGGACTTGAATTGGGTTGGGCGCGTACACAACGCGCTGCACGTGGACCAATGGCCGTTCCGCACGGACAAGGGAAACTATGCATTGTTTCTCGGTCGGTTCAACGAGTGCAAAGCACCCCACCTCGCGGTGGAGGCCGCACACGCGGCCGGTATTCCGCTAGTGCTCGCCGGCAAGTGCAGTGAACCGCCGGAGAAGGCGTACTTCGAGAAGGTGGTGCGACCGCTGCTGACCGAGCACGATCATGTTTTCGGACTCGCCGACGCGGCGGCCAAACGCAAGCTACTCTCCGGTGCGCGTTGTCTGTTGTTCCCCATCCGCTGGGAGGAACCGTTCGGCATGGTGATGATCGAATCGATGGTCTGCGGCACCCCGGTGGTCGCGCTGCGCGGCGGTGCGGTCGACGAGGTGATCGTCGACGGCGTGACCGGACGGATCTGCGACGATCCGGCCGAGCTGCCCGCGGCGATCGCTCAGGTCAGCGAGCTGGATCCGGCCGCCTGCCGGGCACATGTCGAGGCGAACTTCGGCGCCGACACGCTCGGGCACGGCTACGAACAGGTCTATCACCGGCTACTGCGGCAAGGACGCAAGGCCCGAGCTGCCCGCTGGGTCGATGAGACCGTTCCGGTCCGGGTTGCGGCGAGCGAACTGGCATGACAGCAGAGATCGGCGCTGAGCCGAGCCCGGAACCGCAGAGCCCACGACCGTTGAACTCCGGCGAGCCCACCGGCCTCGGCGGCTGCGACAGTTCGGTGACGCTGGTCGAGGGCGCGACGTTCTGTCTGTCGAACCGGCTCGGCGATGTCGAGCCGGGCCGGCCGCACGGTCTGTTCTTCCGGGACGCGCGCGTCATTTCGCGCTGGGAGCTGCTAGTGGACGGCAAGCCCGCCGAACCGCTTTCGGTGCTGAGCCCGGAAGCGTTCGCGGCACGGTTCGTGCTGCGAAGACCGCCGCAGGCGGGGCTGGCCGACAGCACACTGCTCGTGGTGCGCGAGCGGCTCATAGCCGACGGGATGCACGAGATACTGACGCTGGAGAATATGGGTCGCGAGCCGACGGCGGTCACGTTGGAACTGCATGTCGACGCCGATTTCCTCGATCTGTTCGCGGTCAAAGAGGGCAGGGCCGGGCACGGGAGAGCCGACATAGCGGTGGCCGAGGGCGAGCTGTTGTTGCACGATCACGTCGATCGGGCGCGCGGGCTGTCGGTCACGGCGACCGTCGAACCCACGGTATTGCCCGGCACCTTGGTCTGGCGGATCGTGGTGCCGCCGGGGGAGAGCTGGCAGACCGAGATCATCGCCCAGCCGACCGTGGGAAACCAGCGCGTCCAGGCTCCACTGGCACCGGGTGAGCACCATGGGCTCAGCGCACCGAGCCGCAAGATCGAGGCGTGGCGCGATACCGCAACGAAGATCGCCGCCACCGACTTGCTGCTCACTCAGGTGTTGCGGCGCTCGGAAAGTGATCTCGGCGCCTTGCAGATTCACGACGAAACCGGCGAGGGCAGGCCGTTCGTCGCCGCAGGCGCTCCCTGGTTCATGACGCTGTTCGGTCGCGACAGCCTGTTGACCGCATGGATGGCACTGCCGCTGGAGGTCGACCTGGCGCTCGGCACACTGCAACAGCTGGCCGAATTGCAGGGCAAGAAGGTCGATCCGCTTACCGAGGAGGAGCCGGGGCGGATCATGCACGAGATGCGCCGTGGCCCGGCGAGCGGACAGGCACTCGGCGGCAACATTTACTATGGAACTGCCGACGCCACACCGCTTTTCGTGATGTTGCTCGCCGAATGTCATCGGTGGGGCGCGGATCCCGATGCGATAAGGGCCTTGTTGCCCGCCGCCGACGCCGCGATCGGCTGGTTGACCGAGTACGGCGATCAGGACGGCGACGGTTTCGTCGAGTACCGCAGAGCCAGCGATCGAGGTCTGATCAACCAGGGCTGGAAGGATAGCTTCGACGGAATCAATGACGCCGCAGGGCATCTTGCCGCGGCCCCGATCGCGCTGTGCGAGGTGCAGGGTTATGCGCACGCCGCCCTGCTTGCTCGGGCCGAACTCGCCGATGTATTCGGCGAGCCACGCATCGCGACTCGGCTGCGCGAGCGGGCCGCCGAACTGCGCGGCAAGTTCGCCGAGCAATTCTGGCTGTCCGACAGAGGCTGGTACGCAGTAGCGCTGGACGGCGGCAAGCGCCAGGTCGATGCACTGACAAGCAATGTGGCACATTGTCTCTGGGCCGGAATCGCCACCGACGAGCATGCCGCCGAGTTGGTGCGGCGGTTGTCCGGCCCGGATATGGACACCGGTTTCGGGTTGCGCACGCTTTCTTCGTCGATGGGCGCCTACAACCCGATGAGCTATCACTGCGGATCGGTGTGGCCGCACGACACCGCGATCGCCGTCGCCGGGCTGCTGCGCTACCGGCAGGTCCCCGGTGCGGTGGAGTTGGCAACCCGTATCGCGGGCGGATTGCTCGATGCCGCAGCAGCTTTCGGTGGTCGACTGCCCGAGCTGTTCTGCGGATTTCCGCGTGATCAGTTCGCGGTGCCGGTGCCGTACCCGACCTCGTGTTCACCGCAGGCATGGGCGAGTGCGGCGCCATTGTTGCTGGTGCGTTCCTTCCTCGGGCTCGACCCGAATGTGCCCGGCCGCACCGTCACCCTGCGCCCACAATTGCCGCCGGAGTGGGGCCGGATCTCACTGACCGATCTGCGCCTGGGTTCGGTGACCATCGATCTGGAGGCGGAGGGCACGCAGGTGATCTCGGCGCGGGTGCCCGACGGTTGGCAGGTGGTCACCCGCTGATTTCCGCCGCCGGGCAATCCGCAGGCGCAATGCTTGTTGTTCGGTCGCGTGTTCCAGGCTCGGCAGATGTCGATGGAACGACGCCTCGGGTCTACTCCGTAGGCGGCAGGATCGTCCGGGTGAAGTAGTCCTCGATGGGCGTCGGCCCCGTATACCGGCGGCAGCCGCAGCGAACCCATTCGCGCAAACCGGAGCTGCTCTTGCGGGAGCTCTCCGCGTGACAGATGCCCTCTTGCGGGTCGTGCATGGCGAGGTCGTGCCCACAGCCGCAGGGGGCGGGCACGACGGCCGGTTTGCCGCGTCGGCTGTATCGACCTACCGCCCAGCCGACTCCGGCGATCGCCGCGCCAAGGGTCAGGGTGATGGGGTCGAACATGTACTCAGTATATGTATGCGTATATCGGCAGTCCAGCTGTGGGGTGCCGAGGTGTCGGTGGCATCGGTCAGGATGGCGGGATGACCGAACTGTCGCTGCGTGAGCTCAATCGAACCCTGTTGATGCGCCAGCTGTTGGTGCAGCGGGTGTCGATGGCGCCGCTCGAGCTCGTGCAACACCTGGTCGCCGTGCAAGGGCAGGAACCGAACTGGCCATACGTCGGGCTGTGGGCCCGGCTGGCGGAGTTCCGGCACGATGAGCTCGAGAAACTGCTGAGAGAGCGGAAGCTGGTGCGCTCGGGCATGATTCGGCGCACCGTGCACCTGGCCGCCGCCGAGGATTTCCGTTGGCTGCGGCCGACGGTGCAACCCGTCGTCAGCGCGGCGTTGCAGGCGGCGTACTTCCGCGACGAGATCGACGGCCTCGACCACCATGCGCTCGCCGCCGCGGGCCGAGAGCTGCTTACCGGCCGGACATTGACCCGCAGCGAGCTGGGACTGCTTCTCGCCGAACGCTTTCCGGGCCGGCACACCCGCAGGCTCGCCGAGGCGGTCGAGCTCATGGTTCCACTGGTGCACGGCCCGGACACCGGCGCATGGGGCAGATGGCGCAACCGCTCTGTCACCATCGGCCTCGCGGAGGAATGGATGGGCGCGCCGATGTCCGCGCAACCACAGCGGGAGACCCTCATCCTGCGCTACCTTGCGGGCTTCGGTCCGGCGAGCGTCGCGGATATCCAGGTCTGGGCGGGCATCACCCGGCTGGCCGGAGTGGTCGACGGCATGCGCGCGAACCTGCGCGTCTTCCGTGACGAACAGGGCAGAGAGCTGTTCGACCTGCCCGAAGCGCCGCTGGCCGACCCGCATCTGCCTGTCCCGGTGCGCTTTCTGCCCGCCTTCGACAACTCACTGCTCGGGCACAAGGACCGCCGCCGCATAATCAGCGACGAAGACCGCGGCCGGATCGTCAAGGAGGCATCCGGGGGTGTCCCGATGTACCTCGTCGACGGTTTCGTCCATGGCCGCTGGGCGCTCGAGGATGCCACGGTGCGCATCACCCCGTGGCACCTGCTCTCGCCCGCAGACGAGCAGGCTGTCCGCGCCGAAGCCGAACACCTGCTCACCTTCGTGGTTCCGGAGGTGACGGGGAAGGTCGTCATCGACGCCTGACCCGCGCCTGCACCTCATCGTCGATGATCCTTCGTCTTCCAGTGCCTGGAATTCATATTTGACGGGTCACCGAAGGTGGCTAGCCTGCTCTTGTGAACAGAGTCATGATCGTTCTCGTCGCCGCCGTCGCCCTGTTGGCAGGTGCGGGACCGGCGTCTGCGGACGATAGGTACCACAACTACGCGGAGCTCGCGGCACACAAGCGAGAAGGCATCGACTACCTCAGGACCGCGATCGGTCCGGCCGGTGGCGGCCCACCGGTAGCACACATCGCCATCCACGGCGGTTTGATCGAGGCGGGCACCTCGGAGCTGGCTCGATACGCCGCAGAGAAGGGCGAATGCACCAGCTACACCTTCGAAGGGATCCAGCCGAAGGACAACAGCGACGACCTGCACATCACCGCCACGCGATTCGACGAACCCATCGGTGTGCGCGTGGTCGAGCAGAGCTCCTACACAGTGTCCTGGCACGGTATGCACGACTCTTCTCCCATCACCCATATCGGTGGCCGCGACACTGCGCTGATGAAGAAGGTGCGTTCAGCACTGGAGCGTGCTGGATTCACGGTGGCCGATGAGACACCGGACAACATCAACGGTGACTCCCCGCAGAACATCGCCAATCGCAATCGCCGGGGTAAGGGCGTGCAGCTGGAACTGTCCACCGGCCAACGGCGTCAGTTCTTCCGTGATGGCAAGCTCGATCTCGACTGGATCGAGAACTCGAGCAACCGCACCGCGGCGTTCTACCGCTACGTCGATGCGGTGCTCTCGGTCCTACCCGCCGACGTGGCGCCGTCCGAGCCGGTCCCGGCGAACTAGCCCCGGCCCGCTGACGCCTGGTTCGGGCCGGAAAGTGGAAGGCCGCCTTCGTCCGCCAGTGCGGACGAAGGCGGCCCGCGGTCGATCTTGGAGTGGGTCAGCCGCCGGGCACTTTCCGTCCAAACCCAGGTTCAGCTCATTCCTTGGGGGTTGGCGCTACTCGTTGTCAGCTGTATTTCGATGTCGCGGAGCTCATTTCGGCGCAGCTTTCCGGCGTCGTCACGCAACGGTGCGTTACTGAAGCGGTAGCTGCGCGGGCACTTGTAGCGGGTGAGCCGCGCCTCGACATAGGCCCGGATATCGGCCTCGATCAGTGGCTCATCGGTTTCGACCACGGCGTGTACGCGCGCGCCGAGGTCGTTGTCGGGCAAACCGAGGACCGCGCATCCCCGGACGCCGGGGTACTCGGTGACGACGGCTTCCACCTCGGCAGGGAATACATTGGCGCCGCCGCTGATGATCAGATCGGTGCGGCGGTCGCTGAGGTAGAGGTACCCCGCCTCGTCCACGTGCCCGAGGTCGCCGAGTGAATCCCACCCCGGCCAGTCCGGATGGGTCCGTGGTTCGGCGCCGATGTAGTGGTAGCTCGGACCGTTGCCTTCGGGCGGCCGCATGAAGATTTCGCCGACCTCGCCGGGGGCGCACGGACGGCCCTCGGAATTCAGGACGCGGAACTCACCGAAGGCCGCCCGCCCGACGGAACCGGGATGGGCGAGCCACTCGTGGCCGTCGATCAGCGTCATCATCTGATTCTCCGTCCCGCCGTACATTTCGAAGATCCGATCGGGACCGATCAGATCGATCCACGCCTGTTTGAGCCAGGATGGGCAGAGCGCTGCCATGTGCCAGAGCGCGCGGAGGGAACCGAGGTCGTAAGCCGTCGGGTGGGTGCGCAGCTCGGTGAGCATGCGCGACATCATGGTCGGCACCACCGTGAGCCAGCTGACGCGATGAGCAGCAATGGCATCGAGTGCGGCACGGGTCTCGAATTTCGGGAGCACGACGAGGTGTTGGCCTGCCATGAGCCCGAAGAACGACGTGTTGAAGGGGGCGTTGTGATATAGCGGCCCAGTGACCAGTTGGACATCGTCCGGACGCTGGCGCAGGATCGCGTTCAGCGGCGCGATATCGAGCAACCCGTTCTGGCCGGACACGATCAACTTGGGGCGGCCGGTGCTGCCGCCGGAGGTCGGCGCCTTCCACGCCGGTGCGATCGGGTAGCTGTCGAACGGCGCGTCGGAGATCGCGACGCCGCCGTCGTGCTCGCCCGACAGCGTGGACAGGCCCGGCTCCGGCGCGCCGACGACCAACCGTGGCCGCGCGAGCGCGATGACGGCGGCACGTTCGGGTGCGGGCAGCTGTGGCGAGATGAGTTGCGGTGTGGCGCCGAGCTTCCAGATACCGAAGACGGTCGCGTAGAAGTAGGGGCCGTTGGTGAGCGCGACGGTGACATAGTCGCCGTGGCCGACGCCGAGCTCGGCGTAGTACCTGGCCCGGCGATTCGCGGTGGACTCGAGGTCTTGTCTTGTCCAGGTTTCGCCGCCCATGGTGATCGCGGGGGCATCCGGATCGGCGGCGGCCAGCTCGGTGAGAATCTGCCCGAGCGGTCTCGGGCCCACGAGTTCAGCCACGACGAACGAACCTCGAGAGAAAGTCCGGGTCCACGATCTCGCCGTGGACCTGGACGTTGTGACTGTGCGCGAGCTGGTGCAGGGCGAATGCCGTCTGCTGGGCGGTCAGTCGTCCCTGGGCGTCCTGTGCGGCATTGACCGACCGCTTGGCGAGCTTCAGCGCGAACAGCGGCATGGCGGCGATCGTCGCGGCCAGCGCCATGGTGTGCTCGGTGAGCTCCGCCCGCGGAACCACCCGATTGACCATCCCGATCCGTTCGGCATCGACCGCGCTCAATGTCCCTGCGGTGAACAACAATTCCTTGGCCTTGCGTATCCCGAACTCCCATGGGTGGTTGAAGAACTCCACCGCGTTGGCGCCCATCGCGACGACATTGTCGACGAACTCGGCATCCTCGGCGGCGACGATCAGATCACACGGCCACACCAGCATGAGACCGCCCGCTATCACCTTTCCGTGCACCTCCGCGATGGTCGGCTTCGGAATGTTGCGCCAGCGCTCGCTGAAGCCCGTGTAGATCTCCTCCTCACGACCCATGAGCCCTTCGGCGCCGGGGCTGTCGAAGCCGGCCCAGGTGCCGACCGGCTCGCGGCGGCGCATGTTGTCGCGCCAATCGTGTTCGCGCAGATCGTGACCGGACGAGAAGTGCGGACCGTTGGCCGCGAGCACGATCACGTGGATGTCGTCGTCGCGCGCCGCGCGGTCGAAGGCGTCGTTGAGGGCGTACAAGAGTTCGGTGTTCTGCGCGTTGCGCGCGTCGGGACGGTCGAGGACGATCCTGGCGATCTTGTCGGTGCTGTCGTCGTAGTGCACGAGGGCGGTCATCGCACACCGTCCCACAGCAGTCGTTCCTCGGCATCCGGGTCTTCGGCGATCGTCACGGTGTCCGCGATCAGGCCGGTGGTTCGGCGCAGCGGGTCGTAGGGCGCCCAGCCGGGGTCTGCCTCGATGGCGAACGCGCGATAGGCGCCGTGCAGGTTGTCGGCGACTCGATCGGGGGCGTGGGCGCCGACCAGGGTGTGGCTCTCGGTGATGGCGTGTGTTTTGAAGACGAAGGGCAGATCCACCGCGTGTGCCGCGCCGAGCCTGCCGCCGAGACGTGGTGAGCGCCAGTCGAATCGGAATGCCCATGCCGGTCCGCCTGCTGCCGCCTGCGCTTCGGCGAGCCGGATTGCCGGGATGCGGAAGAACCAGTCCGTGACGACCGCACACAGCAGGTCTCCCGGGGACGCGTCCGGGCGGGATCTGCGATATTCGGGCAGGGCAGCGCCGATATCCAGCCCATAGGCGGTGCCGGCTGCGGCGAGGGTGGCCTCGTCGATCTGGTCGATCGCGCCCGAAGAGACCAGGATCAAGCGCGCATCCTCGGCGTTGCTGCCGGACAGGATCGCGATATCCGACGCGGCGCCTTCCGCGATCGCGGCAAGCGGCTCCGCGGTGACAATCGAGCCGTCGACCACCGGGGCGAATGGCAGGATCGTCAGGGCCAGCCTGCCCCATTTCGCCGGGTCCGCCGCGGTCTGCACCTCGTGCAACACCTCACGGACGTGCACCGACAGCTCATCGATCGAGAGCTGCTCGAAGGCATCGAGCGTCGGCTCGATGCCGATGTGTGTGGCGACGTTGTCGATCAGCAGGCGTGCCTCGCCGGGGCTGATCGTGTTAGCCCCGGCGCCGGAGTGCGCGATCAAGCCGTGGAACAGGCCGCGGGCGCGCGGCACGGCAGGCAGGGTCGTAGCTAGCATCGCGCCCGCGGATTGGCCGGCGATGGTCACCCTGGCCGGGTCGCCGCCGAAGGCCGCGATATTGTCGCGCACCCACTCGAGGGCCGTCACCACATCGAGAATGCCGAGGTTGACTGTCTCGCCGCCGAAATGGAGCCACCCCTCGGCGCCGAGACGATAGTTGACGGCGACGACGACCACGCCGCCCGCGGCGAATGCCGTGCCGTCATAGGTCGGTAGGGCGTTGGACCCGTTGGTGAACGCACCGCCGTGGATCCAGACGAGAACAGGAAGCGCACCGTCGGTCGCCGGTGTCCAGATACTGAGGTTGAGCAACTCATCGCCGGGGATCAGCAGTTCGGGAACCAGACCGTCGTAGGCGGGCACGTACGGCGCTCGCGCGGCAGTCGGTCCCGGTCGGGTCGCATCCCGTGGTTCGCGCCACGACGGCGGTGGGCTCGGTGGCAGGAAACGATGTTTTCCCACCGGGGCGGTGGCGTAGGGGATTCCGAGGAACGCATGCACCCGGCCGCGCGCCTGTCCGAGCACCGGGCCGTACCGGGTGTCGACGGTGTGTAACATATCTGTCATCTGTTTCATCCTTGATCAGAATTCAGTACATGTTGCAATCAAGCCGCATGGAAATATCGACGTCAAGAGCGGCTCTGGGGCGATTTTGTCGCACTTGTGCAGCATAGCCCCTCCAGAAATTGTTGATGCAACATGATGCGCGCTTGTTGCATTTGGCGTAATCTTCGAACATGACGAATTCCACGCCACTGCAACGGGCACTGTCGGACACGGTGCGGCGGCGGCCGGAGCCACTGGACGCTTTCCGGCTGGCGAAACGAAAGTTCTTGCGCGGGGAGCGGCTCGATGTCGGCCAGCTCGCGACCGAGCTCGCGGTCAACCGGGTCACGCTCTATCGCTGGGTCGGCAGCCGCGACGAACTGCTGGTGGAGATCATCTGGTCGCTGACCGACGCCACGCTGCGCGACGAATGGGAGCGCCTGCGGGATCTGCCCGGGTCACGGGTGCCCGCGCTGCTTGCCGCCTACCTCAGGTCGATCCTGGCGCAGCCGGGAGCCCGCAAGTTTGCGCTGGAAGAGAACGAGCGCGCGATGAAGCTGCTCACTTTGGCGAGCAACGGGTTTCAGCCGCGGCTCGTGCGTGCTGTCGCGGACTATCTCGCCCGCGACCTAGAGGAGCAGCGCATTACGACAACGCTCACGCTCGACGAACTCGCCTATGCGAGTGTACGAATCGCCGAGTCGTTCCATTATCTGCCGACGATCGCCGGTGCGCCGCCGGACCCCGACGGCGCCGAGCGGGTGCTGCGCGCACTCCTGCACGGTCGCGAGCAGTAAGCGCTCGTGCCGAAGGCCACCTGCCGTCCAGCACGGGAGGTGGCCTTCGGTATGCGTCGTCAGCCGCGGAAGGGGTAGCGGCTGTCGAGGGCGAGGTTCAGTTCGACCACGTTGACGCGCGGTTCGCCGAGGAAGCCGAGGGTGCGGCCGTCGGTGTTCGCTTCGACGACCTCCCGCACCTGATCTGCGGAGATATTGCGGGCAGCGGCGATTCGTGCAACCTGGATGGCCGCGTAGTGCGGGGAGATGTGCGGGTCAAGCCCACTGCCACTGGCCGTGATCGCGTCGGTGGGGACCGGAGTGTCGGTGGCGGCATAACCGAAGATCGGTACGGTCCGGCCGACCGAGTAGTCCTCGCCCGGCTTGGCGCATTCGACTGCGACACCCTTGTAGGTGGACAGGAACGGGGTGGTCGGGCAGGCCTCGTTGACGCTCACGACCTGCACCGGGTGCGAGACCTCACCATCGGCGTCGCGCGGACCGATCACCGAGAGCACCGCTCCGACACCGTCTTTGGTGCAGAACGGACGGCTGCCGTCGACCCCCTCACGGCCGCCGACTTCCTTGCTGCGCGAGCACACCGTGGACAGCAAGCTCAGCTTCACGTTCGCCGGGTCGGCGTCCAGGGTGTCAACGATGCTCTCGGGGCCGAGGTTGGAGGCCGCCGTGGAGGTCGGGTCGTAGCCCTCGCCTGCCGCCGAGGGACGGCTCTGGAAGTACTGCACCAGCGCGTTGCCGTCCTTATCGGTGAACGACTGCCCGATCAGGCTGGAGCCCACCGTCTTTCCTTCGATGGTGATCAGCGAGCCCTCGGCCTTGTCGTGCAGGCCGGGCAGCTGAGCTACCGCGAAAACCGCCAGCGGATAAACGATTCCGGTGATCGCGGTGAGCACGAGCAGCGCACGCAACGCGGCCACGTGCTGCCGGATCCAAGTTGACATACGCATATCAGGACATCCCGGGGAGGAGTTGGACGACGAGGTCGATGAGCTTGATGCCGGCGAACGGTGCGACGATGCCGCCGAGGCCGTAGATGGTCAGGTTGCGGCTCAGCAGTTTCGACGCGTTGGTCGGCGTGTAGTTCACGCCGCGCAGCGCCAACGGGATCAACGCGATGATGACAAGCGCGTTGAAGATGACCGCCGACAGGATCGCCGACTGCGGGCTGGCCAGCCGCATGATGTTCAGGGCGTCGAGGCCGGGGAACAGCACGACGAACAGCGCGGGCAGGATCGCGAAGTACTTGGCGATGTCGTTGGCGATCGAAAACGTGGTCAGCGCACCACGGGTGATGAGCAGCTGCTTGCCGATCTCCACGATCTCGATGAGCTTGGTCGGATCCGAATCCAGATCGACCATATTTCCGGCCTCTTTGGCCGCCGATGTGCCGGTGTTCATGGCGACGCCCACGTCGGCCTGCGCCAGTGCCGGCGCATCGTTGGTGCCGTCACCGGTCATCGCGACCAGCCTGCCGCCGTCCTGTTCCTTCTTGATCAGCGCCAGCTTGTCCTCCGGCGTGGCCTCCGCGAGGAAGTCGTCCACACCCGCTTCGTCGGCAATCGCCTTGGCGGTCAACGGGTTGTCACCGGTGATCATGACGGTCCGAATGCCCATCCTGCGCATCTCGTCGAACCGCTCGCGCATGCCCTGCTTGACGACGTCCTTGAGATGGATGACGCCCAGCAGGCGGGCCTTGCCGTCCGTGGCCGCACCGACAACCAGCGGCGTGCCACCGGAGGCGGAGACGCCGTCGACGATCACGCCGATCTCGTGGGGTACCTCCCCGCCTTGTGCGCGAACCCATTCGACGACGGCGCTGGCCGCGCCCTTGCGTAGCTGGTGCCCATCGGACAGGTTCACGCCCGACATGCGGGTCTGCGCGGTGAACTCCACCCAGGTCGCGCCGGTCAGCTCACCGGGGGTGCGCTCGCGTTTGTTGAACGCCTGCTTGGCGTACACGACGATGGAACGACCCTCAGGGGTCTCGTCGGCGAGGCTGGAAAGCTGGGCGGCATCGGCCAATTCGTCGTCCGGAATGCCGGGCACCGGAACGAACTCCGAGGCCTGCCGGTTGCCGAGGGTGATGGTGCCGGTCTTGTCCAGCAGCAGCGTGTTGACGTCGCCCGCGGCCTCTACCGCGCGGCCCGACATGGCCAGCACATTGCGCTGGACCAGCCGGTCCATGCCCGCGATGCCGATGGCCGACAGCAGTGCGCCGATGGTGGTCGGGATGAGGCAGACCAGCAGCGAGACCATGACGATTCCGGTGATGCCGTGCACGTCCAGTGCCGAGGTATCCGGCACGCCCGGGTTGTTCGCCTTGGCGAAGATCGCCAGCGGCTGCAGGGTGACCACCGCGAACACGAAGATGATCGTGAGCGAGGCAAGCAGGATGTTCAGCGCGATTTCGTTCGGTGTCTTCTGCCGGCTGGCACCCTCGACGAGGGCGATCATCTTGTCGATGAAGCTCGCGCCGGGCTCCTGGGTGATCTTCACGACGATCCGGTCCGACAGCACCGTGGTGCCACCGGTCACCGCCGAGCGGTCGCCGCCGGATTCCCGGATGACCGGGGCGGATTCACCGGTGATGGCCGACTCGTCCACCGACGCAATGCCTTCCACGACGTCACCGTCGCCGGGGATGATCTGGCCCGCCTCGACGACTACGTAGTCGCCGCGCTGCAGCTCGGGTGCGCCGACTTTCTCCTCGACCACGCGGCCGCTGGGCGACCAGTCGACAAGGCGTCGAGCAATGGTGTCGGTCTTCGCTTTGCGCAGCGTGTCGGCCTGCGCCTTGCCACGCCCCTCAGCGACGGCCTCGGCGAGGTTGGCGAAGATTACGGTGAGCCACAGCCACACCACGATCGCCCAGGCGAAGAAAGTAGGGTCGGCGATCGCGAGAACGGTCGACCAGACGGCGCCGATCTCGACGATGAACATCACCGGGTTTTTCCACATCGTGCGTGGGTCGAGCTTGCGTGCCGCGTCCGGCAGGGACGTCAGCAGCATCTTCGGGTCGAGCGCGCCACGCGCGACGCGACCGCCCTTGGACTCGACCTGCTTCTTCGGGTGCTCGGATACGGCCGTGGAGCCGGTCGATTCAGTAGTGGGACTGGTCATTTCAGTGGATTCCTTCAGCGAGCGGCCCGAGTGCGAGTGCGGGCAGGAAGGTCAGCGCGACCAGGATCACGGTCACGCCGACGACCATGCCGACGAACTGCGGCCGGTGTGTCGGGAGTGTGCCGATCGACTCGGGGGTGGTGCCCTGCCTGGCCAGCGAACCGGCGAGCGCGAGGACGAAGATGATCGGCAGGAACCGGCCGAACACCATCGCGAGGCCGAGTGCGGTGTTGTACCACTCGGTGTTGCCGCTCAGACCGGCGAACGCCGAACCGTTGTTGTTGGCCGCCGAGGTGAATGCGTACAGCACCTCTGAAAGCCCGTGTGGCCCGGTGTTGGCCATACTGGCTCGCTGACCGGGCATTGCCATCGCCACCGCGGTCCCTACCAGCACGATCAGCGGGCTGATCAGGAAATACGAAGCGGCGAGCTTGATTTCGCGCGGCGTGATCTTCTTGCCGAGGTACTCCGGTGTGCGACCGACCATCAGGCCCGCGACGAAGACGGTGATGACCGCGAGGATGAGCATGCCGTAGAGACCGGAGCCGGTACCACCGGGCGCGACCTCACCCAGCTGCATGTTGAACATGGTCATCATGCCGCCGAAGCTGGTGTAGGAGTCGTGGAACGAGTCGACGGCTCCGGTGGAGGTCAGCGTCGTCGCGGACGCGAAGGTCGCGGAATCGGCCACGCCGAAACGGGTTTCGACGCCCTCCAGCGCTGCGCCGACCGCGGTCGGCACGGTGCCGTGGTGTGCCAGCTGAAAGACGTTCTGCAGCACCGTGCTGATCAGCGCGATGGTGCCCATCACTGCCACGATGGCGTAGCCCTGCTTCTTGCTGCCCACCATCCGGCCGAAGGTGCGCGGCAGCGAGAAGCTGATGATCAGGATCAGGAAGATCTCCACCCAGTTCGTCCAGGTGGTCGGGTTCTCGAACGGGTGCGAAGAGTTGGCGTTGTAGAAGCCGCCACCGTTGGTGCCGAGCTCCTTGATGACCTCTTGGCTGGCCACCGGGCCGCCGGTGATGGTCTGCTCGGTGCCGTTGAGTGTGTGCGCGACCTGATCGTGCAGGTGGAAGTTCTGGATTACGCCACCCGCGACCAGCACGATCGCGAAGACGAAGGCGATCGGCAGCAGGATGCGGATGGTACCCCTCACCAAGTCCACCCAGAAGTTGCCGAGATCGCCGGTGTGCCTGCGCGCGAACCCACGGACCAGCGCGACCGCCACGGCCATACCGACGGCGGCCGAGACGAAGTTCTGGACTGCGAGACCGGCCATCTGCACCAGGTGTCCCTGGGTCGACTCGCCGGAGTAGTTCTGCCAGTTCGTGTTCGTCACGAAGCTGATGGCAGTGTTCCAGGCCAGCGCCGGCGTCATCTCCGTGCCGGGATCGTTCAGGTGTAGCGGCAGCTTGCCCTGGATCAGCTGGAAGAAGAACAGGAACAGCACACTGACTGCGGAGAACGCCAGCACACTGCGCGCGTACACACCCCAGGTTTGTTCGACCTCCGGCTGGACGCCGATGGCCTTGTAGACGACGCGTTCGGCGCGGGTGTGCTTGTTGTTGTTGTAGGCCCGGAACATGTAGTCGCCGAGCGGTACATGCACTAACGCGAGCGCGATGATCAGGGCCGCCAGAAAGGCTATCCCCGCTGTGGTCGTGTTCACCTAGAACCTCTCGGGGAAAAGAAGAGCCGCAACCATATAGACCGCGACGAGGACGGCCAGGATCAGACCGATCAGATTCGCGATCACAGTTTTTCCACCCCCCGCTGGATCAGGCCCAGCAGCGCGAAGATCGCCACGGTGAGCACCGTGAACACCACGACAGACATGTCTTTACAACCTCCATCCGCACTCCATCCGTGGAGCGCGCCAGGCCGAGTCAAGCGTTCGTTAGGCCCCGAGCCGAGGTTCCTTACGACTCCTTAGCGCCGCCGCCATCCGCCTTTGCGGTTCGTTTACACCCCGGCCTGGGATAGCTGAGAGAATGCCGTCAAAGCCTGCGGTAGTACCGTCAACACGCCGTGCTGACGCGGGGCCGGTTACCTGCTTGCCGTCCGGTCGACGAGCGGTCGTGCCTGTAGGTCGTCGGATCGCTCCCGCGTGCGGAAACGCAATCCTTACACCGCGCACTCCGCATCGTTATTCCCAATTTAGGGAAGAGCGATTAGGTTGTGCGGCGTACATTTGCTGGCCTGAAGCCACGACGACGATGATGAGGGAGTTCGGTGTGGCTCAGTCACTGAACGTCGATCTCGGGGCACTGCGTGCGTCGGCATCGGACCTGGACCAACTCGCCGACGAGGCATCTCGCTTCGTCACGGAGTTGAAGGCGACGATCGCGCACGAGGGTGCGCCCTGGGGCCAGGACAGTGTCGGGAAGAGTTTCGAGGAGACCTATCTTCCCGACTCCGAGCGCGCGGTGCGCAGCCTGGAGCTACTGGTCGCGAACCTCCGTGCCGTGGGCGTCGGCGTCGCTGAGGCGGCCGACGCATTCGAAGGCGCAGATCTGGACGGCGCCGCACGAATCCGGCGTTCGGGCCCGATCAGCGGCGATGGATCGAACCTCGATGTACCCACACCGACCATCGATGGCCCCGCACCAGCTGTCGCCGGACCCGCGCTAGCCGAACCGGCGGAGCCCTTCCCCGGGAACGCCCTGGGAGGCCGGCCCGCAGCATCCGTCCAGCACCATGACGACGCGGCCCGAGCAGCCGATCCGGCCGTCGGCCGATATGTCGACACGGCGCAGGCCACGAGCCTTCCGGAAACGGGGTCCGAACAGTCTGCGACCCGACAGCCGGGCCCCCAGAGCGACTCCGCGGGCCGATCGCAAGATGTCGACCCCGTCCTGGGACGCCCGCCAGACCCGATCCGGACATCGGGCACCCCGGTAGCGCCGCCGATCTCTGGCGCGACACCGGTCGGATCGAACCCCGCAAGCCTTCCTGCGGGGCAGGGGCCGACGTCGACTGATCGCGCCGAGAACAGCCGGGTGGGCTCCCCGTGGTCGCGAGGTACATCGAGAGCACCGGTGCCGAGGCCGACAGACACGCCGCCCGCACCGGTGAGCAGCGTGCGTCCCAGAGTCTCCGCACCCCAGGCACCAGGTCCCCAACCAGGTGCCGCACGGCCGGCATCGTCGCCGCGCCCGAAGACTCCCCAACGGCGTACGGCATCAGCGGAGCTTCGGATACCGAGCGATACCTTGACCGATGCCGAAACCATGCGTATCGCCGGGGAGATGGCCGACCGGCACAGCCTGCAGCTGGCCGGTTTCGAAACTGCGGGTATCGGTGAACACGCGGTCAGGGAGATCGCCGCCGCGCTCGACGACATGCTGGCGACGTACCCGGTTCCCTTCGCCGGTATCGAGCTGGCGGATCGTCACGACGGCACGCTGTCCGGTGTCGTATCGCGCGATCGAGGCTCGGACGAGGTGAGGTGGCCGTCATCGTCTGTGTGGATCGTCATCGAACGCGCCGCTGCCGCGAATCCTGCACTGCTTGCTACGGCTGTCCGTGCCGAGACCAGGTCGGGAAACCGCAGCCCCGGTTCGGAGGATCGTCCGATGTACTCGACCGTGGTTCACGAATTCGGTCGAGTGCTCGTTATCGCGGCAGGTCTTCGCACTCTCCGGGCCGCGCAGCGCGCGTTGATCGCCGAGTACCTGACAGTGAGCGGGACGCGGCGAGGTGACCACCTGGGGCGCGTGGTTGCCGACTACAAGCAATGGCGTCGGCAGCTGAGCGGACGAAGGCTTTCCCAAGGCAGCTTCGACCCTGCTGTGGCGCTGGCGGACGCTTTCGCCACGGTCGAGCTGGGTGCAGAGAAGGCGCAGGGGCCTGCGCAGGTGCTGCATCGGTTGCTTGCGGAGGTGGCACAAGGATCGGCCGGTGCTCGATGAGTCGGACCCCGGTGGACGGTTGGAATCGCTGTGCTGCCGTCCGGATTCCCTGAACCGCTGGTCGAGGCCGTCCTCGGCCCGTGCCCGGACGGCGACCCGTCGGCGATTCGACGCGTCGGTGACAGCTGGTCCGCCACCTCCGAACAATGCCGGACTTTGGCCGAGACCTATGCGGCGAAAGCTGATTCGACGCCGTCCACGATCAGCGGAGAAGCCGGCGACGGCCTCGCCGAGCGCTACCGGCAGTGCGCGGCCACCCTGCGAGAACACGGCGACTACTGCGACAGCCTGGCCCGACAGTCCTACGAGGGCGCCAACTCCATCGAGTTGGGGCAGCTGACGTGGGTGGGCATGGGCGTGGTTCTGGTCGCGCAGTTGGCCGCCGACGCCATGCTGCTGCATGTCGGCGCGGCCAAAGCTGTCGCGGACCGGGCCGCCGCAAGTGCCGGCTGGCGGGCCTTCCTTGTCAGACTCCTCGACAAGATCACCGCGACCGGACTGACCTTCACTGTCACCCGTTCCCGCATGCTGATCACCGCCACGGTCATCGGCGGTGTCTTCGGCGCCGCAGTCCCGCTGGTGGCGGAACTGAAACAGATACACGACGGGAACCGCAAGGACCTCGATGTGCAACCGATCGTCACCTACGGCGTCGCCGGTGCCGCAGGAGGCGCCGGGGGCGCGGGTTTGGCCATCGCCGTCGGACCGGCTGTCTCCCGCTTCGTCGCCAATCGCATCCACGCAGCGATCCCGGGCACCATCGTGACCACATTCCTGCTCGGTGGAGCGGGCGGCATCGGTGGCGCCGTCGCAGGAACAATGGCCGCCGCGGGTGTCGAGGCCGCATACACCGGCCACTTCGCCCTCCCGACACGTGACGAATTCCTCGCCGGGCTGGTCACCGGCTTCGTCGGTGGCGTCGTCGGTGGTAGCGCGTATGCGCTGCACGCCGGGAACCCGCACACACCGCCGCCGCCTCCCCTTGCCACCCCGCGACAGGGGGGCGGCCCGCCACCTGACCCGCACGGGCCTGCTCGAATCACCGCCGACCCGGAAAATCCCTCGCCGCCGCACCCTCCGCCGCCTCGGATCGACAGCCGCGAAGCTGACGGAGCTGGTGCACGGAACCACGAACCCGACCTCCGTACCTCGACGCCGGACGAACCACACCCGCCTGGCGCCCGACGACCCGACACCACGACACCCGAACCCGCCCCGCGTGTGTCCCATCGCGACCCCAACGACGCCCATGTCCAACCCGGACTCAAAACTGTCGCCGACGACCCCACCGAACCACCCGCCTACAACGCCCCTCATCGCGCTCAACTGGCCGACTCCCCCTCAGGGTCGCCGCCCCAGCGCCCACTTGCGGCCGCTGACGTCACACCGCTCGGACCTGTCCGACCGGAATCACCGAGCCATTCGCGCGAACCTGCCGTCATACCCGCGGTGGTCGGACCAGCTGTGCACCCGCCACTGCCGACATCGATCCCCAGCCACACTCCGCCAGACGCGCCAAAAATGAACCACGACAGTGGCTCCCTCCTGCCCGCCTCCCGGCCAGATCGCATCAGCCATGCGGCATCGACCGACCAACGGCCACATGTGGGGCCGCCCGACCGCAGTCCAGCTGATCCGGGAGGAAATCACAGCAGCTCCGGCACAAGAGCGGAATCTGAACGGCCATCATTGCCTGGCCCGCGGCGCGATCACGGCGAGTTCGGCGATGATGCTGCCGCTGTTGCTCCGCATGAGCCCGTTGCCAATCCCGAGCAGCGTCAGGATGAGGTGCGCCTTCCCGATGCCAACGCAGACGCGGACGGCACGATTGTCCCGCCTGGTGACTCGGTCCTGCGGCCGCGGCCACGTGGCGACGAGTCGATCCCGCCACGCAAGCCCGCCGAGCGTGCCGAAGCCCCCATCCGAAAGGACCCATCCGACGCGTCTCCGCCAGTGCACTCACCCGACCAAGAGCCGAGCGGTAAGACCAAGACGCCGTGGACGAAGACCGAACCTGCCCCCAAGGAGTCGAGTGCTGCTTCGCGCACAGGTCCCAAGTCGCACGATGACCCATCCGACAGCCCGCCCGCCGCCGCGCGTGGCCGTGACACCGACCACACGCCACAGCGGGGAGATCCGAATCCACCTGCGCGCGATC
>NZ_JBKOQN010000012.1:48041-228365 GCF_046764895.1 Nocardia sp. CWNU-33
CCGGACACTGCGGGTTTGCGGCGTAGGTCGGGTTCGGAGGATCCGGACACTGCGGGTTTGCGGCGTAGGTCGGGTTCGGAGGATCCGGACACTGCGGGTTTGCGGCGTAGGTCGGGTTCGGAGGATCCGGACACTGCGGGTTTGCGGCGTAGGTCGGGTTCGGAGGATCCCGATACTGCGGGTTTGCGGCGTATGCAGAGTCCGAGGGACGAGTCGGACGGCGAGGACGACAGTGTCGGTGACCGGGAGCCCGATACCGTGCCCAAGAGGCGCAACGTGGGCGAGCCCGTCAAGATGTGGCTGGCGGGCGAGACATTGCTTACCGTGCCGCGCGGCACCGAAATACTGATCGGGGCCGCGGATCCGGCACTTTCGATCAAGCTCCGATCCCGAGGTGTCTCGGGTGGTCACGCCAGCATTGGGGTGGATCACGACGGGAGGACTTGGATTCGTGACAACGGCTTCGCGCAGGGAACCAGGGTCAACGGCCGTCCGATCGATCCTTATCAGAAAGTGACGCTGCGCCACCGCGACACGATAGAGCTTGGTTCCAATTTCGGGACTGTCGCACATTTCGAAATGCGACCGGTTGTCGACGGGATTGCGGCGTACGACAACACTCCTGCGGTGCAGGCGGCGCTCCACGACTTGGGGTTCGTGCCTCAGCGTATATACGACAAGGTCATGGCCCATCTGACGGAAGTAACCGGTGGTGGCATCATCATCGGTGACAGACTGATGACGCAGCTTCCTGGCATCGAGTTCACGAGGACAATGGACACCTTTAAAGATGGCCGAAGTTGGGATGAGATGCTCGGTGTGCACTTTCCCGGATTGCGGAAGATCTTCGTGAACGCTGGTCCCCATACGTCGAGCAGTGTGATTCTCCACGAGTTCGGCCACGCTGTTGACGCCGCGTACGCTGGGGAAGGCCCTCCACTCAGTCATCGTGAGGAGTGGAAAGCCGTGCACGATGCTTTGCTGGCCGCCCTCCGCGGAAAGGATGGTTGGAACTCGTATTTCGACGCTCCAGAAGAAGCGTTCGCCGAGGCATTTCAGGCATGGCGCTACGGCGAGGAGGCGTTGCGGACATTTACAGTGAACCGCCCAGATCTGGCCGTACAAGTGAGAATTTACTTTGACAGCGCACTATGACAAGACCGGTACACCTATGCTTTCCGAGGACGGCGTAACGATTCTTTTGCCGTTCAGCGGACGGACCGAAGAGGGCGTCTACTACGACGGTGTCTCGCAAATCAGGCCCGACGACCCGCGCTACGCAGAGCTTCTTCCGCTCGCCGAGCAGAACCCACAGCCGCGCCGCACACGGCCGAGCGGTCCTGTCGATCCGGACACGGCCGCCCGGATACAGCGTGCCCTCGGGCTCGAATAGGTGGCCGCCGTGCAAATCAGATGCGTATCGGCGAACTCAGTGGTCGAAGGCTACTTCGGTCGACCGCGCCATGGTGCGCAGGATCGTGAGAGGATCGTCGCCACCAACCCCACCGGGGCCGGGTAAGCCACCGAGGTCGAGGGAGGACGCCCCATGGATGAGTGGACGCATGATGGCCTGCGCTCGGTCAACGATGGATTGCGCAACCAGGTCAACGACATCCTCGATGCCTACGAACAGCACCAGGCTCGGGTAGTCGAAGCGTATCGTCAGCTGGAAACCATGCGCGTGCAAGCGACTTCACCCGACCAGCTGGTGGTGGTGACAGTGGATGCACAGGGCGTCCTCAGTGACCTACAGCTGACGATGGCGGCGATGCGCACTACACCCGAGCAGCTCGGCCGGTCCATCACCGAAGCGACACAGGCGGCGGCGCGTGCTGCGCAACAGCGGGCCGAGGCGCTGATCGCCGAGACCTCCGCCAAAGTCGACGGCATGGCGGATCTCCCCGATATCGTCCCGGACGCACCGAGCCTGCGCGACATCCGTGCGGCCTTCCGCGAAGCCGCCGAAACCCGAGCGGACGACTGACGAACCGGCGAATATCCCAGCAAATCGACGCCGACCACGCACAACGACATCGGCGCGGCCTATGCGCTCGAAGCGCAGGTGCTACCACGGATGTTCGCTGCTGCTTACAACTCCTTGGGCGACCACACCCGCCTTCGCTATTCATTTACGCTGCGGCCCGGGATAGCTGAAGGAATGCCGTCAAGGTGCGCCGCAATACCGTCAACACACCGTAAAGATCCAGTTCATCGCGCGATCGCGAGGTAGAAACGACAACACCGGCCAGGCGGACCAATCCAGCGCAACCGGTCTTTGTTCGGGTTGTGGAGAGGATTTACTCATGTCGGCTGTCACGGTTGCGGTGATCGTCGGATTCGTGTGTTGCGCGTTGGCCATCCGCGCGCTGGGGACGGCGAACGGGCGCGAAGCCCGCTCGTGGGAAACCGACCTGGCGACGGGCCGAATACGGGTTACCGGTGGTACGCCGTCGCGCGCGATGATGGACGAGTGAAACGCGGGCAACTTCGCATCTACCTCGGTGCGGCACCGGGAGTCGGCAAAACCTTCGCCATGCTCGGCGAGGCTCACCGGCGGCTCGAACGCGGTCGCGACGTGGTAGCTGCGGTAGTCGAGACCCATGGTCGGGCCAAGACCGCGGAGTTGCTGGCGGGCATCGAGCGGATACCGCCCTTGATGATCGAATATCGCGGGTCGAGCTTCCCAGAACTCGATGTGGCGGCGGTGCTGCGCAGGCATCCCGCGGTGGTGCTGGTCGACGAGTTGGCGCACACCAATGCACCGGGCAGCAAGCACGAAAAGCGCTGGCAGGACATCGAGGAGTTGCTCGATGCCGGCATGGACGTCATCTCGACGGTCAATGTTCAGCACTTGGAGAGCCTCAACGATGTCGTCGAACAGATCACCGGCATCCAGCAGCGCGAAACGGTGCCCGATGCGGTGGTGCGGAGCGCAGACCAGGTCGAACTTGTGGATATTACGCCAGAGGCACTGCGGCGCAGGCTGTCTCACGGCAACGTCTATGCCGCGGAGAAGGTGGACGCGGCGTTGCGCAATTACTTCCGTCCCGGCAACCTCACCGCACTGCGCGAACTCGCGCTGCTGTGGCTCGCCGACCAGGTCGACTCGGCGCTCGCGAAATACCGCGCCGATCACAAGATCACCGAATTGTGGGAGGCCCGCGAACGCGTCGTCGTCGCGGTGACCGGTGGTCCGGAGTCGGAGACCGTGGTGCGCCGGGCAAGTCGCATTGCCACCAAGTCGAGCGCCGAACTCGTGCTCGTGCACGTCGTGCGCGGCGATGGGTTGGTGGGGGTTTCGACCGAGCGGATGGCACGGTTGCGCGAGCTTGCCGCCAGTCTCGACGCCAGTCTGCACACCGTGACCGGTGACAACGTGCCGACGGCACTGCTGGAATTCGCGCGCGAGGTGAACGCAACCCAGTTGGTGCTCGGTACCTCCCGGCGTTCGCGGTGGGCGCGCATCTTCGACGAAGGCATCGGGTCGTCGGTGGTGCAGCAGTCGGGCCGGATCGACGTGCACATGGTGACGCACGAGGAGGCCAATCGTGGCCTGCGCTGGCGCTCGTTCTGGCCGCGTCAACCGGTCCTCGCCTGGCTCGCCGCGGTGCTGGTGCCCGCCATCGTGTGTGGGGTCAGCGCCGCGTTCCTCGACGGCGTGCTCGAGCTCGGTGGTCTGAGCGCGATGTTCTTCATCGGCGTCGTCGCCGTTGCGCTGTTGGGAGGCGTTGTCCCAGCGGCATTTTCGGCGCTGTTCTCCGGTTTGCTGTTGAACTGGTTCTTCGCCGATCCCCGCTACAGCCTCACCATCGCCGAACCCGACAGTTTCGTCACCGTGGTGGTGCTGCTCATCGTCGCGGTCGCGGTGGCGGCACTCGTCGATGTGGCGGCGAAGCGAACCCGGCAGGCGCGTAAGGCTTCCCGGCAGGCCCAGCTGCTGACGATGTTTGCGGGCGCTGTCCTGCACGGCGCGGATCTGCCCAACCTGCTCGAGCAGGTCCGGGAGACCTTCGGCCTGCGCGCGGTCAGCATGGTCTCCGGCGGCCAGGTGGTCGCCGCGGTCGGCGTCGAGCCGCCACAGCGGGTTGCCGATGCCGAGACCGCGATCGAGGCGGGCGACACCACCAGTTGGTTGCTGCTCGCAGGCAGAACGCTCGACGCGGGCGACCGGCCGGTGCTGCATGCGGTCGCCAACCAGGCCGCGGGATTGGTCCGCCAGTCCCGGCTCGCCGAGGAGGCGAGTGCGTCGGCTGCGCTGCTGGAGGCCGATCGATTGCGGCGAGCGCTACTGTCCGCGGTCAGTCACGACCTGCGTACGCCGCTGGCCGGGGCCAAAGCCGCCGTCTCCAGCCTGCGTAGTGACGACATCGAGTTCTCTCCGGAGGACACCACCGAATTGCTGGAAACCATCGAGGAATCGGTAGACCAGCTGACCGCGCTGGTCGGCAATCTGCTCGACTCGTCGCGACTGGCGGTCGGTGTGATCACCCCGCAAATGCGGCGGGTGTATATGGACGAGGTGGCGCACCGGGCGCTGGTGAGCGTCGGGATGGGGACACGCGGGCTGCGGCGCGCGGCGATGGATCGGGTGAAGGTGGAGGTCGGCGAGGTCTCGGTGCTGGCGGACAGCGGTCTGCTGGAACGGGTCCTTGCCAATCTGATCGACAACGCGCTGCGCCATTCGCCGCGCGACACCCCCGTGCGAGTGACCGCCGAAAGCACCGGTGACGGTGTCTCGATCGCGGTGATCGACGCCGGTCCCGGTGTGCCGGCCGGCACCGAGGAGCAGCTGTTCGAACCGTTCCAACGCCTCGGCGATCGGGACAACACCACCGGTGTCGGCCTCGGCCTTTCGGTGGTACGCGGATTCGTGGAGGCCATGGGCGGCACAGTGCACGCCGAACCGACTCCGGGCGGCGGATTGACGATGGTCGTCGACCTATCTGCCGACGCCGACACCACTGGGCCGCCGCAGGACGCCGCGTCTGCTGGGCGCACCGCGGTCGAGCACTCGGATTCCCGACCCGCCCAACCGACCTCGCCGCCCGGGCCGGGTGCGTCCGCCGATCGAGCAGTGGTTGGGCGATCTGCGGATGCCGATTCGACATCCGAGGTCGGCGTGCCGAGATGCGATCCCTTGCATGCCGAGCCTGCGATGAATGTCGGCTCGGGCGTGCGTGTCGATCCGGTGACCGACGATCGCGGGCCGGGTGATCCGCCCGCAGACCGGACTACGGATCACCGACTTGCGACACGTATTGATGTACCTGCCGACGATCATGAGGCCGGGGGCCGATGATGACAGCGAACGTAATCGACGGTGGCACTGTGGTCGACGCCGGCGCCGCAGCCCACACGACACAGGAAGCCGCAATGACCGACAAGAAGCAGGAAGCGCCTGCGACCAGGGTGCTGGTGGTCGACGACGAACCGCAGATCGTGCGTGCGCTGCGGATCAACCTGTCGGTGCGCGGATATGAAGTGATCACCGCGCCGACGGGTGCTGCGGCCTTGCGCGCGGCGGCCGACAAACATCCCGATGTGGTGATCCTGGATCTCGGGCTGCCGGATATGGATGGCATCGAGGTGCTGGCGGGTCTGCGTGGCTGGACCCAGACGCCGGTGATCGTGCTGTCCGCGCGCACCGATTCGGCGGACAAGGTGGAGGCGCTGGACGCGGGCGCTGACGATTACGTCACCAAGCCGTTCGGGATGGATGAACTGCTGGCCAGGCTGCGCGCCGCCGTCCGCCGCGGCGCCACCGACGGCGAAACGGGCGACCCGGTGGTGGTGACGTCCTCGTTCACCGTCGACCTCGCCGCCAAGAAGGTCACCAAGAACGGCGAGACCGTGCACCTCACGCCCACCGAATGGGGCATGCTCGAAATGCTCGTCCGCAATCGCGGCAAACTCGTCGGCCGCAAGGAGCTGCTGCGTGAGGTCTGGGGTCCGTCCTATGCCACCGAAACCCATTACCTCCGTGTCTATTTGGCGCAGCTGCGCCGCAAACTGGAAGTAGACCCCTCGCACCCCAAACATCTGCTGACCGAAGCGGGTATGGGCTACCGTTTCCAGGAGTAGCCACCGCGTCCAGGGACCGCGGCACCCAGCTCGGGGGCCCGCACCCGACGCCCTGGGAAGGATGCGCGTCCTGGGCGCGGGCTGTGTCCCGCGTCGCACACCCCGGACACGGATCCGCATATTTCCGGGCGGCCGCGGCGGGGCGCAACTCGACACAAGACGCCGCAGCGTGGTGTGACGGGCACGCGGTGTGGAATGCGGGCGGGCGTCGGGGCGTTGCCAGGCGTGCTCCGTTTCCGACGAGGATGGCAGGATCGAAACCATGTCTGAGCAGACCGTTGCACCCGCGCCCCAGATCACCGCACCGACCGCGCCAGGGGAGACCGCCCTGTGGGTCGAGCGCACCGGGACCCGGGCCTACACCGGCCGTAGCTCGCGCGGCGCCGAGGTGTTGATCGCCTCACAGGGTGTGCCCGGCGCCTTCACTCCTGGCGAGCTGCTGAAGATCGCCTTGGCCGCGTGCTCGGGTCTGAGCGCGGACTTCCCGCTCTCGCGCAAGCTCGGCGACAACTTCGACGCGACCATTCGGGTCTCCGGCGACGCCGATCGCGAAAACGAGGTGTACCCGCAACTGGACGAGATCTTCGAACTCGACCTCAGCGAGCTCGACGAGCAGGCCCGCGAGCGGCTGCTGGTGACCGTGCAGCGCGCCATCGACAAGGTGTGCACCGTCGGCCGGACCTTGAAGGCAGGCACCAAGGTGACGTTGTCCTTCGACGTCGAGGGGTGAGCCGCGCCGGGCCCCTCGATGTCCGGTCAGGCGATTGCGCGACGACTATCGGTATCGTCCGGTGCGGGTATCGGCGAGGAGATGCTGGAGGCTGGATGAGATTCGATCGGGCAATGCGGATCCGCGCCCGCCGGGTTCGGGTGTCTGTCCTGGCTGTTGCACCGACACCTGAAGCCCGATGAGCGAAACATCGCATGTCGACGCAGCGTCCGAGGTCGCTCGACTCAGCGCCTGGGTGCACGGCTGGGTGCAGGGTGTCGGATTCCGCTGGTGGACCCGGGCACGCGCGCTGGAACTCGGCCTGGTCGGGCATGCGACCAACGCCCGCGACGGCCGCGTGCACGTGGTGGCCGAGGGGCCACGGCGCGACTGCGTGCGACTGCTCGATTTGCTGCGTTCCGGGGATACGCCTGGCCGGGTGGACCTCGTTGTGGAAAGCTGGGACGCCCCGCGGGGCGATTTGACCGGATTCGAGGAGCGTTGAGTGGTGCTAGCGGCGACCAAGGGGAGTGATCGTTGAGTACGCAGGATCCGGGCAGCGGTCACCGCGGCGACCGGCCTGCTTCCGGCGACCCCGATCCGACCTCTGGTACGCCCGCGCCCACCCCACCCGCGACACCGGATCCCACTCGCCCACCCGCCGATTCCGAATCTGTGCATGGATCCCGATCGGAGACGCCGGATACCTCTGAGTCGCAACCGGACGTGCCGACGCTCGCAGAGCACATCGAGCCCGAGCCGCAGCCTCCGACGCTAGCCGAGTATTCGCCGGAAACGGCTGTGCCGCAAGGGGATACACCGACACTCGCGGAATATTCAGGACCCGATCCTGCCGCCGCGACGCCGACGGGATCGGATTCCGGAGCCCAGGAAGCGGGTTCGCCCTCGCCCGGCTACCCGCCGGCCGACCAGGGGCAGCGTCGTTTCTCGACACCGCCGCGGCCCGGCAGCATTCAGCGGCAGGAGCCGGGCGTCACCCAGCCGCGTCCGCCGACGGTGGCCGAGGCGCGAGCGCGGGACAAAGCGCGCAAGCGGGCCGAGGAAGAGCAGCGTGCTGCCGCGGCCGCCGAGGAGGCCAAGAAGCGCACACGCAAGCGGATGCTGATCGGTGGTGTCGCGATTGTCGGTGTCGCAGGACTGGTCGGCGGTGGTTATCTCGCCTACCGTGCGCTCACCAAGCCCGATCAGGTGACCGCGTACTGTACTCAGATCGATCAGAACGGCAAAGAGGTCGTCGTCGACGATGATCTCTGCGACAAAGCGTCGGCCAGTTCCAGCGGCGGTCACAGTGGTCTCAACGGCATCTTCATCTACAACGGCAGCCAGTACCGGTACTACTACGGCGGCAACAACTCGGTCGGCAAGCCGCCGACGGGCGGCACCACCATTCAGCCCAAGGGCGCCGACATCAAGACCAAGAGCGGCGCCAGCATTCAGCGCGGCGGCCTCGGCAGCAGCAGCAAGAGCGGAAGCGGATCGTAATGCGGCGCGTGCGCAGTACGCCACGGCAGGGCTGGCGGCAGATCACCGAGGAGCAGGGGCTGGTCTACGGCTCGCCGGGGCGCGATGCCAGTGGCCAGCCTCGGCCCTACTGGGACGAATCGGTGCACTACGAGTTCGAGATGTCGGAGATCCTCGCGCTGGAGGCCGATGTCGAGCTGCTGCATTCGATGTGTCTGAACGCGGTCGAGCACATTGTGCTCACCGAGCGGTTCAAGGATTTCGGTCTGCCCGAATGGAGTTGGGGTCCGATCGCCGAATCCTGGCGGCGCAGCGACCCGCACGTCTACGGCCGCTTCGACCTGCGCTATGACGCACGACGTCCGGCAAAACTGTTGGAGTACAACGCCGATACGCCGACCTCGCTACTGGAGGCGGCAATTGTGCAGTGGCACTGGCTGACCGCGCTGTACCCGGGTGGCGACCAGTGGAACTCCTTGCACGAGAAACTCGTCGAGCGCTGGACCGAGTTGCGTGACACCCTGCCATCACCGCAACTGCATTTCACCTGGTCCTCCGCGGACGCCACCGGTGAGGACAATGTCACCACGGCCTACATGCAGGAGACTGCCGCGGAGGCCGGATTCGACACCATCGCGCTGCCGATCGAAGAGGTCGGTGTCGACACCGACCTCGACCGCTTCGTGGATCTGGCCGAGTCCCCCATCGATGCGATCTTCAAGCTCTACCCGTGGGAGTGGGTGCTCGACGACGATTTCGGCAAGCGGGTCGTCGAGAGCCTGCCGCAGACCATGTGGATCGAACCACTGTGGAAGACGCTGCTCAGCAATAAAGCGATCCTCGCTGTGCTGTGGGAGATGTACCCCGGTCACCCGAACCTGTTGCCCGCCTACCTCGATCAACCCAACGAGCTCACCGAATACATCCGCAAACCGAAGCTCGGCCGCGAAGGCGCGAATATGACGATCGTCGGCGCCGGCCTTGAGACGGCCACCGGTGGTGTTTACGGCGAAGAAGGCTTCGTCTACCAATTGCTCGACCCGCTCCCGGAATTCGACGATATGCGTCCGGTGCTCGGCGCGTGGATCGTCGGTGACACCGCCGCGGGGCTCGGCATCCGTGAAACGGCCGGTCTTATCACCGACGACGGCTCGGCGTTCGTCCCGCACCGCATCATCAGCTGACCATTCACTTCACCTCGGAAGGACCATGATGACCGCAGTTGCCCTCGAATCGGGGTACTGGAACTCGCTCGGCGAGGGCGTAGGGGCGATCGTCCTCTATGCCATTGTCGGGCTGGCCCTCATGCTCGTCGGCTTCTACGCCATCGACCTGACCACCCCCGGCAAACTGCGCACGCTGGTGGCCGAGGGTAAGCCCAACGCCATCATCGTCACCGCCGCCGGCATGGTCAGCATGGCCCTCATCGTGGTTCTGGCCACCTACGCCTCGGCGGGCAAACTGTCCGAGGGCCTGATCGCCGCCCTCGTCTACGGGCTTGTCGGCATCATCGCGCAGGTCATCTCGGTCCGCGTCATCGAACGTGCCCTCGGCATCGACATCGGCGCAGCCCTGCACGCCGACACCTACACCACCGAAGTGCTCGTCGTAGCCGCCGCCCACCTCGCCCTCGGCCTGGTCGTCGCGTTCGCCATCCTCTAGCCATGACGAGTGGCACACCGAGGGAGGGCCTTCTCGGCCTTTCGCGCCGCCATGTGCCACTCGTCGGAAGTCTTTACGAGACTTGGCTGCCGTCGGCGTCCCAGTAGCGCTGGCGGAGGTCGCGTTTGAGGATTTTGCCGGCGCCGGACATGGGGAGGGCGTCGGCGAATTCGATGCTGCGGGGGATTTTGTAGTTGGCGATCAATTGTTTGCAGTGGATGGTGAGTTCGTCGGGGGTTGTTTGCCGGTCGGGTAGGAGGACGACGACCGCGTGGACGCGTTCGCCCCACTGGTCGTCGGGGATGCCGATGACCGCGCACGTCGCGACGGCGGGGTGCTTGGCCAGTGCGTTCTCGACCTCGATGCTGTAGACGTTCTCGCCGCCGGTGATGATCATGTCCTTGAGGCGGTCGACGACGGAGATGTAGCCGTTGTCGTCCATGCGGCCGCCGTCGCCGGTGTGCATCCAGCCATCGCGGATCGCCTCGGTGGTGTCCTCCGGCTTGTTCCAGTAGCCGAGCATCACGTTGGCGCCCTTGACGACAACCTCACCGACGGTGCCGCGCGGAACTTCGTTGTCGTCAACGTCCACGATCCGGATCTCCACGTGCGGTGCGGCGCGGCCCGTTGTTTTGGCCAGCACCGGATCGTCGTGGTCGGCGGGGGAGAGCAGGGTCGCGATCGGCGACAACTCGGTCATGCCGTATGCCTGGGTGAACTCGGCGGCCGGGAAGGTCTTGCGCGCTTTGGCGAGGACCGATTCGGAGATCGGGGACGCACCGTAGACGAGGTGCTCGACGCTGCTGAGATCGACATCCGCCGCCGCAGGGTCGTCGACAAGCATCTGGATCATCGTCGGCACCAGCAGTCCGTCGGTGACCTGGTGCTCCGAGATGGCCTGCAGCACACCGGCGGGCGTGAACATCGGGACGATGACGTGCGTCGAGCCCGCCAAGTTGCCGCACCCCCAGACCGCGAAGTCGGCGAGGTGGAACATAGGGGCGGCGTGCAGCAATCGACCGCCGATGGAGATGACATGGTTGGTGGCGAGCGAGCCGAGCGCCGAGGTGACGACGTTGGCATGACTCAACATGACGCCCTTGGGGAAGCCGGTCGTCCCGCCGGTGTAGAACACACCGAGCAGTTCGTCACCGCCGACCCGAACGTCTTCGACCGGCTCGCTTTCCGCGATCAGCGTTTCGTAATCGAGGGTTCCCGCCGGTTGCACGCCGTCGCCGATAAAGATCACCGTGCGCAACTCCGGGAACTCCGCCAGGATCGGCCCGATCGCCTGCGCGAACGCGTCGTCGACAAGCAGCACCCTGGTGTCCGAATCCCGTAGGGAGTACACGATTTCCGCGGGACTCCAGCGAATATTGACCGGGTTGACCACCGCGCCGAGCCACGGCACCGCGAAGAAGTATTCGTGATAGCGGTCGGAGTTCAACGCCAGGATGGCGACCCGATCGCCCTGCCGCACACCGAGATTGCGGAGCGCGCCGGCGAACCGGGCAATGCGGTTGTGGGATTCGGCCACCGTGCGAACCCGATCACCGAAGATGGTGGCGATCGAATCCGGGCGCTGCTGCATCGCGCGATGCAGCGACTGGGTGAGATACATCGTTTCCTTACTTGCCGATTGCGCGGCCTTACGGCGTGGCCGCATCCCGGAGATGGTTAATCGATATTCACTTAGGTGGCGGGAGTCTAACGTGACCCAGGCCACTGGCGCAATAGTCGACTCGGCTGTCGCGGCGGCGGCCGTCTGCCCTGGTGGGCGGTGCTGTGCACGCCGAAACGGGCGGAACTTCCGCACGTCGCGTGGTCGGGCCACTTCGGTGTGAGCTTGTTGTCGCTCTCGCGCCTTCGACACCCTTGACATTCCACATTGGAGGGTGCATTCTTATGTCACCTTCCACTGTGGAGTATGGAACTCGTCGTTAGGACCTGGAAATGGAAATCTCACCTGGAACTCGGGCTTCCGACGCGGAGCGTGACAAGGTCGTGAAGCTGCTCAGCAGGCATCTGGCGGACGGCCGCATCGACCTGGTCGAGTACGACCAGCGAGTCGCGCGCGTCTACGCCACCGCCACCCGCGACGACCTGCAGTTGGTGCTGTCGGACCTGCCCAAGCTCTCGAAAGAGTCATCGGCTCGGGCCCAGGCGCCGGCCAGGTTCCCGATCTGGCAGCAGATCGAGGGCACCTCCTGGCTCGGGGTCAGCGTGCTCGTCCTGGCCATCTGGGGTGCTATCTCGCTCAGCGTTGGCGAGTTCACCTACCCCTGGCCCATATGGGTGATCGGTCCGTGGGGCGCGGTCCTCGCCTTTCGCGTGTTGGCCGGTTTCGAGTCCGGCCGCTTCGGTCGCCGAACGAGCTGAGACGCCGCCATGCCCGGCGATCCGACAGCGCCGTGCCATCCGGCGCTGCTGACCGTGCACATCGTGTTCGGCGTCCTCGGTCTGCTGCTCGGGCCCATCGGCGTCCGGCTCGCGACTCGCGCGGTCACCGTCGGAACAACGCACGCGCAGGTCTGAACGGTCGCGGCCCCGGCTGATTCGCCGCGTGTCGGTCGCGAGCCGAACTCACAGCACTTGCCCACCTGATCCCCAGGGCTGTCCCACCGTTCGCTCGTAGCGTCGAGTGCCAGGTCGGGAAGCTTCACACTGAGGGCGCAGTCATGACACAAGATGAGAGTGCCGAGCACAGCAGCTCGGAGCGGCAGACGAATCCAGCAGTCGCAGCGGCGGCTCCGGCAGCGAATCGCAAGTGGCCGATACGGCTCGCGGGAGGCCGGCGGGCAGCACGGCCGCTACAGGCTGCGACCGCCGTGGTCGCGGCAGTCCTGATCGGGGGTGTCGGATTCGGTGCGGGGCTGGCTGTCGGCGGCCACCGGGATCATCACCACGGCGGACACCACATGGCTGCCGGTCATCGTTCCGAGCGAGGTGACCAACCGGGCAGGCATAGGTTCGAGCGCGGAAACCCGCCGCCCGACCGCCCCGGCCCGCCCGGTCGCAACGTTCCCGCACCCGGGACACCGACATCGCCGTCCGCCGCACCGATACCGGGTCCGGCACCGGCACCGACATCCAGTCCGGCACCGGCACCCTGATTGCGGGCGGCGTTGCCGCGGCCGCAGACCACGCGAGCACACCGACGGTCATGCGTGGCGATTCGGTCACGGCGGGCAGGATGTCGGGTAGCAGCGGGCTACCGGGCTGGACGGTCTCGGGGCTGGTTCGGGTGCGGTTCGGTCCATTGTGCGTCGGAGGGTGGGTGTCGGTATGTGTCGGATGGTTCGTCCCAGTGTCGGCTCGGCGACTCGCTCCAGCGTGCGGCCTGCGGTTCGTTCCAGTGTCGGTCAAATGCTCGGGGCTGGTTCGGCGGTGGCGATTCGGTCCACTGTGCGTCGGAAGGTGCGCGTCCGTATGTGTCGGAAGGCTCGTCCCACTGTTGGTTCGATGGCTCGCCACGGTGTCGGGCCTGCGATTCGTTCCAGCGTCTGTCCGGCGGTTCGTGCGGGAATACGTGCGGTACGTCGATGTCGTGCGCGCCCGACGGCTCGTCGTCCCATGACGGCCGTGGTACGTCGCGGTGTGATCGAGATGCTCGACTGTGCGGGGGCGGCGGAGGTAGGTCGCGGTGCGGCGATGACCGCCGATCGCGATGCGATCGCGGGGGCGGCTCGTACAACGATGGTGACTGCTCGCGAATAGCGGGCGATGGCAGGCTGCGGCGAGTCGGCGGTCGGTCGGGGTGTACCGGTGCGGGTTGGTCGTCGTCCGACGGCGCATGTTGATTGCGGTGTGACGGAGATGCTTGGGCGCGGTGCGAAGTCGGCGACTCGTCCTGACGTGCCGGTGCTGTCTTGCTGCGGCGGGACATCGATGAACGATCGCGGTGCGATGTCGACGCTTTGTCGCGGTGTGCGGCGGCGGCGTTGTCGCGGTGGGATGCTACCGAGGTGGGACGGGCCGCGGTTGTCCAATTGTCGCGTCGTGCTGCCGACGACCGATCGTGACTGGACGAAATGGGCTGGGGCAGCACGGGTTTGATGACCGGCAGTTTACGAGTGGCATGCGCGGGGTCGACGCCCTTCTCGCGGTAGCGGGCCGGGATGCCGTGGTGGCGTAACCAGGCTCCTGGATCCTGGCGGCAGTGGTGGTCGAGTTCGGGGATGGTGTCCTCGAGGAGGGCGAGCAGATCGCCGTTGCCGCCGCCGAGTGCCGCCCGAATGGCGGGGAAGGAGGTGGGGCGGAAGGTCCAGGTCCATTCGTATTCCGGATCCGGGCCACCGCGGTCGTGTCCGTGGAAGACCAGATTTCCCGAGGTGACGATACTGGCGCGCACGGACCGTCCCCCGGAGGTGATCAGGAACTCGTGCTCCCCGACCCGCTGCGCCACCGTGATCTGGAAATATCCTGCGACAAGGCCCGTGATCCCCAACCCGGTCGCAATGCCGACTTGCACCCACCAGCTCGTCGATTCCGAGCTGTCGCCGAACTCGCACGCATAGAGGAACAGCAGGCTGCCGAGCACCAGCGCGGTGATCCGGGCAAGCCGTAGCACCACGATGGTTGCGGCCGAGGGGGCTGGCATCCTCTGTGCTCCCAAATAGATTCCGGCGGGCGATCAGAGTGGATCGTATGCGTCGCCCGGGCATCGCGACAGGACAAGCCGGAACTGCGGACGGCCGGTCACGCGCCCGGTGTAAGAGTGGCGTCGAGGTCGAGGAACGCGCCGTCGAGAGTGCCGCTCGACGGATCTTCTCCCGAACTGTCGCGCCATCGCCGACAAGGGCGGTGTCGACGGACTGTTCGGAGCGGACGATGAGCCCGCCGCGGACGGTGAAATGGTGTGTGACAAGGACATTCAACGGCGCACCGGTCGCCTTGTTGCGCGCGCCCTCAGGTTTTCGACCAGGGGGACGCTAGTGGATCACGATGGACCCGGCTGAACGTTGCGCTGCACCTGTCGTCGAACAGCTGATCGATGAACCCGTCGTCCTCGAAGCCAGACGCTTGCTGACCCGTGCGTCGGATTCGGTCGCGCAGATCGCCGACCGGCTCGGTTTCGACGATGCCTCGAACTTCTCGAAGTATTCCAGCAGCGTGCGGGCCAAACCCGGCCGCATTCAGAACTACCGTGACCGCTCGTGCCTGACGAGCGCCACCGGTCGGCGCGCCTGCGTGGCAAACCTGGAGCACACCCAAATGCTGGAAATCCCGGGACGACTCGATAACCTACCTGTGTCTGTGGTTGCAGCATCGGGGAGAACTCGTGCACCGGAGTGTGCCGCGTCCGCGTGGTACCCGCCCGCTGACGGGGTAACCGGCCGGCGACGGATACCATGACTGGTCGCTCCGCAGGGCTGGGCGACCAGTCCGAATCTCCGGCCACCGCACGGAAGGGTCGTCGAACTTGCACCTGAAGAGCCTGACGTTGAAGGGCTTCAAGTCCTTCGCGTCCGCGACGACGCTGCGCTTCGAGCCGGGCATCACCTGTGTGGTCGGCCCGAACGGCTCGGGCAAGTCCAATGTCGTCGACGCGCTCACCTGGGTGATGGGGGAGCAGGGCGCGAAGGCACTGCGCGGCGGCAAAATGCAGGATGTCATCTTCGCGGGCACCTCCGGCCGCGCGCCGCTCGGCCGCGCCGAGGTCACACTGACCATCGACAATTCCGACGGTGCGCTGCCGATCGACTATGCCGAGGTGTCCATCACTCGCCGCATGTTCCGCGACGGTGCGGGCGAATACGAGATCAACGGCAGCTCCTGCCGCTTGATGGACGTGCAGGAACTGCTCAGCGACTCCGGTATCGGTCGGGAAATGCACGTGATCGTCGGGCAGGGCCAGCTCTCGGCCATCCTGGAATCGCGCCCCGAGGACCGTCGTGCCTTCATCGAAGAGGCTGCAGGCGTGCTCAAGCATCGCAAGCGCAAGGAGAAGGCGGTCCGCAAGCTGGAGGCGATGCAGGCCAACCTCGCCAGGCTCACCGACCTCACCACCGAACTGCGCCGCCAGCTCAAGCCGCTCGGCAGGCAGGCCGAGGTGGCGCGGCGCGCGCAGACCGTGCAGGCAGATCTGCGCGACGCACGACTGCGCCTTGCCGCAGACGACCTGGTCACCAGGCGCGGCGAGCTGGAAAGTCAGCAGAGCAAAGAGGCTTACGCGCGTGAGCAGCACATCACTGTGCAAACCGAACTCGATGCCGCGAACGCCGCACTGGCGCAGCAGGAATTCCAGCTCTCCCGGCTGACGCCGAGCGCCGAGGCCGCAGGTCAGATCTGGTTCCAGCTTTCCGCGCTGGCCGAGCGGGTGAACGCCACCATCCGCATCGCAGGCGACCGGGCCCGTCACCTGGACACCGAAACCCCGGTCGGTACCGGTCGCGACCCCGATCAGCTCGAAGCCGAGGCACAGCGGGTGGAGGCCGAGGAGGCCGAGCTGCGTGAGGCGGTGGAGATCGCGGTCGAGACATTGGAGGCCGCACGTGACCAGCTCGGCGAACGCGAGCAGGCTGCCAAGGCCGCCGAGCAGGCGCACTTGGCTGCGGTACGGGCCATCGCCGATCGGCGCGAGGGTCTGGCCAGGCTGTCCGGACAGGTCGACACCCTGCGGACCAGGGCACAATCGGTGGACGCGGAGATCGCCAGGCTCTCGGTAGCGATCACCGAAGCCAGGTTTCGCGGGGATGCCGCGCAGGCCGAATACGACACGGTGCAGGGTGAACTCAGTGAACTCGACGCGGGTGAGGCGGGTCTGGACGCGCAGCATGAGCATGCGGTGCAGGCGCTGACGCTGGCCGATCAGCGCGTCGCCGAACTGCGCGAACAGGACCGCGACGCAACCAAACGGGTCGCCTCCCTCAGTGCCCGCATCGAAGCGCTCGGCATGGGTCTTGCCCGCCGTGACGGCGCGGCCTGGCTGGTCGAGCATCGTGCCGAAGGTCTGCTCGGTCCGTTGTCGGGCTTGATCCGGGTGCACGGCGGATTCGAGGCCGCAGTTGCGGCAACGCTCGGTCCGCTCGCCGATGCGGTGGCGGCCGATACCGGTGCCAGCGCGCATGCAGCGGTGCGGGCGTTGAAAGAAGCCGACGGCGGTCGCGCCGCGCTGGTATTCGGCGCGACCGATGTCTCGATCGCGCAGCGCGGCGCGCTGCCAGGCGGTGCCCGTTGGCTGTCGGATGTCGTGGACGGCCCGGACACCGTGCGTGGTGCCATCGTGGCGTTGACCGCCGGTGTCGCGGTAGTCGATGACCTGGCCGCCGCTGTCGAACTGCTGGCGATCCGGCCGGAGTTGCGGGTGGTCACCCGCGACGGCGACCTCACGGGAACGGGTTGGGTGCTCGGCGGATCCGATCGTGCGCCGAGCCAGCTGGAGATCCAGGCCGATATCGACGCAGCCAAGGCCGACCTCGTCGCCGCCCAGCGCCGCGCGGAGGAATTGGAAGCCGCGCTGTCGGGCGCGCTCGCCGAACAAACCGATCGCAAGGACGCCGTCGACCACGCGCTGCTCGCGCTGCACGAATCCGATCAAGCCCTGGTGGCGATCTACGACCGGCTCGGCAGGCTCGGGCAGGTCGCGCGCATCGCACAGACCGACTTCGAAAAGCTGACCGGCCAGCGGGCCGACACCGAGGCCAGTCGCGAGGAATCGCTTGCCTCGCTCGCCGACCTCGAGACCAGGCTGCGCAACGCCGAACTCGAGCACGCAGACATCGACGCCGACGGCATCGGCGCGGCAGGCACCGAATCCGCGGGCCGGGACCGCGAGGAAGCCGCCGCCGCGCTGGCCGAGGCCCGCTCGATGGAGGTCGAGGCACGGCTTGCGGTGCGCACCGCGGAGGAACGCGCGGAATCGGTTCGCGGTAAAGCGGACTCGCTGCGTCGAGCCGCCCGTGCCGAGCGCGAGGCCCGCGAACGCGCCGAACGCGCCCACGCAGCACGGCGCAAGGCTGCCGAAGTGGCGGCCGCCGTCGCTGAATCCGGCGCCCGTATCGCCGCCGAACTGGAGATCGTGGTCGCCGAGGCCGCCACGCGCCGTGACGATCTGGTGCGACGGCGCACCGAATGCGCCGCGCAGGTCGATCAGGTGAAGGAGCGCTCCCGCGCCCTCACGACCCAGCTGGCTCAGCTCACCGACGCGGTGCACCGCGACGAGGTGGCAAAAGCGCAGGCGGCCTTGCGTATCGAACAGATCGAGGCGACAATCTCCGAACAGTTCGGCATCGCGCTGAACGACCTGGTCGCCGAGTACGGCCCCGATGTGCCGACGCCGCCGTCGGATCTGGAATGGCTGGAATACGAGCAGGCCAAGGAACGCGGTGAGCAGGTCTCCGCGCCCGCGCCCATGCCATACGATCGGCAGACCCAGGAGCGCCGTGCCAAACGCGCCGAGAAGGACCTCACCACCCTCGGCAAGGTGAATCCCCTTGCGCTCGAGGAGTTCGCGGCGCTGGAGGAGCGCTACAACTTCCTGTCCACACAGCTCGAAGACGTCAAGAGCGCCCGCAAGGACCTGCTCGATGTGGTCGCTGAGGTGGATGCCCGCATCCTGCAGGTCTTCACCGAGGCGTGGGAGGACGTCGAACGGGAATTCGTCGGTGTGTTCGCCAAGCTGTTCCCGGGCGGCGAGGGCAGGCTGCTGCTCACGGATCCTTCGGACATGCTCACCACCGGCATCGAAGTGGAGGCCCGCCCGCCCGGCAAGAAGGTCAAGCGCCTCTCGCTGCTGTCCGGTGGCGAGAAGTCGCTGACCGCAGTCGCCCTGCTGGTGGCCATTTTCCGGGCCCGCCCCTCACCCTTCTACGTGATGGACGAGGTCGAGGCGGCGCTCGACGACACCAACTTGCGCCGGCTGATCGGTTTGTTCGAGCAGCTGCGCGAGAAGAGCCAGCTGATCGTCATCACCCACCAGAAGCCGACCATGGAAATCGCCGATGCCCTCTACGGCGTCAGCATGCGCGGCGACGGCATCACCCAGGTGATCAGCCAGCGATTGAGCCGGGAGAACCTGGCACCGGCGGGCTAGCCCGAAGAATCGGACAATTGTGCCGCCGGTGGGACGTCCAGGTCGAAAGCTGCTGTCCTGGGATGTTTTATCGCTATCGTCGTGCTCATGATCAACAGCCGCGGGTGGGAAATGGGTGGCCTCGCGGCCATCGTCGGGTGCGTCTTGCTGACCGGCTGCAGCTCGGACGATCAGCAAGCGGGCCACTCGGCGACGACGTCGCATGCGCCGGGGACGGCGACATCTGCACTGTCGCAATCGAGTTCGACAGCGGGCACTGCTCCGTCGGCCCCGACCTCGAATGTGCCGATCGGTGAGGTCCCCGGCAACGCGAACGCCGCGACGGCGCTGCAACCGTGGGCGCGGGACCTGGTCGCCGGTGATGTCGGCCGGCTGGTCGGCAAGTGCTGGACCATCGACCCGAAGAATGCCAGGGACATGTACGCCGACAAGGACGGGATCCTCGCCGCGATTGCGCAACCCGGCATCGACGGCCAGTTCGCGATCATCTGGAAGGGGCCGACCGAGACGGTCAGCGTGAAGCGCAGCGAGGTCGCCTCTGGGTACGCGTGCCCGAGAGTGGCTCCGACCGGGTCCGATACCAGCCTCAACGAAGGCGACGCCCGCTACGCCGTCCAGCGCTACCTGTCCCGATGGATCGGCAAGCCGGTGCATCCGGACGACACCGAGGGCAAGTACCCGCTGGTCTGCCCGGGGTCGGTGCAGGCCGCCAACCCGGGAAGGCTCACGGGCACCACCGCATTCGCCGACAACCAGCTGACCTCGAGGTCGACGGGCATCACCGACGTCGAGGTATCGGTGCCGGTGACGAATTCGTCCGGCGTCACCCAGGCCACGGTCTTCACGCTGAACATCGGTCCGGAGGGTTTCTGCATCAACGACATCAGCGGCTGACCCCGGCGATGCCGCGCCCGGGCGCAACCCAGTGATGCACGAAACCTGTTGTCAGGATGAATATCTCGTGTAACATCAACGTCTTCAGGACCGAAGGCACGAGACGGGTTTCAACCCACGGAGCGAATCGCGTCCGGCCGAAACCTGCTCGATGCGCACGCCCCGCCGTGCCGCTCGAACGATCGACTCGGTCGGCCGGCCTTCGGCTGGCGCCACCAGCCCGGCTGCGCCACCTCCCGGCCGATGGCGTGGGCGTCAGTGCGTCGAACCCACCTGGTCGCTGTCCAGCTGCGCCTTGATTTTCGCGGCTCCGGTTGTGGCAAGCCAGGATTCGAAGGTTGTCAGCTCGGGGTAGATGTGCCGCAGCTGGGTAAGGTCGGCGTGCCAGCCGCCGGTCTCGCGGACCAGCCGCCACGTATTGCCGATCTGTTCGCCGATGGCGTCGGCCTCGGATTCGTCGAGCTCGTGGTAGCTGACCTGGTATCCGATGGCTGCGCTGATCAGCGCAACCGCTTTCGAGGGCGGGACTGCGTCGCTGGCCAGTTCGATGGTGCGGCCGTGCAGGCGGTCCGGGTCGGCAAAAGCGAGCGCGGCGAAGGCCGCGATATCGGCCAGTGCCACCACCTGCAGCGGCTGATAGGCAGGGAAGATGTGCTTGTGCACACCCTTGATGATGCCGTCTACCGGTGAGGTACGCAGCAGGTAGTTCTCCATGAACCGGACCGGTCGCAACAGGGTGTATCGCAGGCCGCTGGCTGCGATGGCGTCCTCGATGACTCGTTTTCCGCCTTGGCCCCAGGTGGAGGCTGTACCCATCGAGGCGACGCCGGTGAACACGATCTGCTCGACATTGGCGCGCTTCGCCGCGTCCACGACCGCGAGGCCGCGTTCGGCCTCCATATCGACATTCCATCCGTTCGGACCGAAAGCCGCAGGGGGGATGAGGAATACGCCACGAACGCCCGCGACGGCGGCGTTCAACGTGCTCGGAGTGTCGAAGTCCGCGACTACCAGTTCGGCGCCCGCGTCCGCAAGGGCGCGGGCCGCGGGTGCCGCGGGATCGCGCACCAGTGCACGCACCGGGACGCCGTCGGCCAGCAGTCGACGGGCGGTGGCGCCGCCCTGGCTGCCGGTGCCGCCGGTGACAAGAATGGGGTACTGCTGAGGGGACATTCGTGCCTTCTCTGCTCGATCGAACTCTGCTCGATAGAATCGGGTCGGACGACCCGTATTCGGACCATACGGGTGCACCGACCCGGTTGGCCAGGTCAGGAATGGAAGGTCGTAACGAATGTCTGCTCCGATATCACCGCTCAGCAGTGCGGCGCGGGCCGACGCCCGACGCAATCGCGCGCTCGTGCTGGCCGCCGCGCAACGGGCCTTCGCCGAGCAGGGCGCCGCGGTGTCGCTGGCCGAGGTCGCACGCAGGGCCGGGGTCGGCGCGGGCACGGTGTACCGACATTTCCCTACGAAAACTGATCTGCTGGAAGCGGTAATGCAGCAGCGCATCGACCGGCTCGCCACGTTGGCGGCCGAACATATCGACGCGCCGGACCCGGGTGCTGCCTTCTTCACGGTATGCACCGAGGTGGTCTCCAGCGCCCCGGGCAGCCAGGCATTATGCGACATGGTCCAGTCCGGCGACGGCTGGCCGAAAGCCCTGGTGCGCAGCGCGGGAGAGCGGTTCCATCAGTCACTCGGCGCGTTGTTGGCCGCCGCGCAACGGCAGGGCGCGGTCCGTGCCGACATCACCCTCGCCGACGTGCTCGACATCTTCACCGCATGTGTTGCCATCCAACGACATCAGCGCCCGGAGGGGAGCTTGGTCCGCGCTGCTGTGCTCGTGTTGGACGCGATGCGCGCACACCCCGGAACGCCCGTAACGAAACTCGACATCGAGCCGGGTCGTCGTAACGAAATTGTGGAACGTAACGAAACTGTCGACGCCTCCCGGTGCCCGATCTGCGACGCGGTCGTGCGGCACACCGGCACCGGCCGGCCGGCCCGCTACTGCTCCCCGGCTTGTCGCCAGAAGGCACACCGCCTACGCGCTACCCGCGCGGCATCGATTCGGGCCGGGGCCGCGCGCTGACCTGTTCCGAGCCCGCTCGGTACGGCCGCAGCGACGACATGGCCGAACATCACCGCCCCTCCGGGTCGGCCGCGACAGCCGGATCCTCGCCGCCGTCATACTGCTGCCACCGTGCTGTGTGCATCATCACAATCGAAGTATGCGGTTTCGGCCACTTGTCGGCGGCGATCTTCGTCACACGCGTGGTGAGGCGACGTCGAGATTCTGCTCGAGCCGGTCCCGGACGCCGAAAGCGACGAGGTGGACGCTCGCTCACGGACTATCCGAGCCCGCACTCGGATTGTCGCGTGACGGCAACGGACCTCAGAGTAGGTCGCTGACGTCGTCAGGCACGTCGACGGCGTATTTGCGCAGGATATCCATGGAGATCACTTCCAGCGCGTTCTCATGGGTGGCGGCCAGCACGATGGGTGCGGCGACACCGTCCTCGTGGGCGTGCAGCCAGCGCACGGCCACCACGCACCACCGGTCTCCGGGTTGCAGGCCCGGGAAGTTGTTCTCCGGGCGCGGCGTACTCAGATCGTTGCCGATGGACGCCTGGTGTTCGAGGAACTCGGCCGTGACGACAGTGCACACCGTGTGGCTGCCCAGATCCTCCGGCCCGGTACTGCAGCAGCCATCCCGGTAGAAGCCGGTGAGAGGATCGGTGCCGCACTCTTCCAGCGGCCCCCCAAGCACGTTTCGATCGGTCACGTCGACGATCCTATTGTCAGTTCGCGAGAAGTTCCGCAGGACAAGAAATCTCGGGGGTTGTGTGTCGGCGCCTGGGCGGCGTGGTAATGCAGACCAGGTGTTCTGCAAGGATGGTCCGCGTGAGTTCCGAAGCCTGGATCCTGATCGCCGCGGTTGCCGCCCTGCTGCTGGTGGTGTTTGTCGCCGGATTCGTCCTGTACAAACGCCGTCGCATCACACTGACGCCGCCCACCCCCGAGAAAGAACTGACCGATCGGTCCGGGGGCTATTCGGCGTCGGGCGGCTTCAACTTCAGCCAGGGCGGCACGGCCACCGCGACACGCCCCGAACCTGTGCCGATCGAGCGCACCGACACCGACGGGCAGCCGCATGTCGGTGACGATGCGGCGATTCCGCGCGACGCGCCCAAGCGCGGCATCACCAATGTTCCGCTGCCCGAGGGCGATGTCGACCTACTAGAGCCCGAATCGGCCGCGACGGCCGAGCAGACTGCCGTCGAGGACGACTCGGCTCCTGCGGTGGTCGCGACGACATCGGTCGAATCGGATACCGCCATCGCAGCGCCTGAGGTAGAGGCGCCGACCGAGACCGCACCGACCGAGACTGCGCCGACCGAGACTGTCGCACCCACCGACACCGCAGCGCCTGCCGTAACCACGGCCCAGCCCGACGCTGCCGCCCCGGCGGCCCCGGCTCCCACCCTCGACGAGATCGAGCCCACCGAAGGCCGCCTCGTCCGGCTGCGCGGACGGCTGTCGCGGTCGCAGAACGCCGTCGGCAAGAGCCTGCTCGGCCTGCTCGGTGGCGGCGACCTCGACGACGACTCGTGGGAAGAGGTCGAGGACACCCTCGTGCTCGCCGATCTCGGCACCGCGAGCACCGCGGCGATCGTCACGCGGTTGCGCGAAGAGATGGCCGCGCGCAGCGTCCGCACCACCGACGAAGCCCGTGCTGTACTGCGTGAGGTGCTGATCGAGGCGCTGCGCCCGGAACTGGACCGTTCGATCCGCGTGCTGCCGCACGACGATCATCCGTCGATCCTGCTCGTCGTCGGGGTCAATGGCACCGGAAAGACCACCACTACCGGCAAACTCGCGCGAGTGCTCGTCGCCGACGGCCGGCGCGTACTGCTCGGCGCCGCCGACACCTTCCGTGCCGCGGCCGCCGACCAGTTGCAGACCTGGGGTGAGCGGGTCGGCGCAGACACCGTGCGCGGGCGCGAGGGCGCCGATCCGGCGGCGGTCGCGTTCGATGCGGTCAGCGCGGGCATCGACCGCGGCGTCGACGTGGTGATGATCGACACCGCGGGACGGCTGCACACCAAGACCGGCCTGATGGACGAGCTGGGCAAGGTCAAGCGTGTGGTGGAGAAGAAGGCGGCAGTCGACGAGGTGTTGCTGGTGCTCGACTCCACCGTCGGGCAGAACGGGCTGATGCAGGCAAGGGTCTTCGCCGAGGTGGTCGACATCAGCGGTGTCGTGCTCACCAAGCTGGACGGAACGGCCAAGGGCGGCATCGTCTTCCAGGTGCAGCACGAACTCGGTGTGCCGGTGAAGCTGGTCGGACTCGGCGAGGGCGCCGACGACTTGGCTCCCTTCGAACCGGGCGCTTTCGTCGACGCACTGCTCGGCTGAGCGGCGAATCAACTCGGCCGAGCGGAAGATTTGCCAGACCTACCCATCGGTAACCGAATGTCCTGATCCTCCGACACGCATCTCACAACAGGGCAAAACGTCCGGTTTGCATCGCGAAACGTGTTAGCAACACAACTGCGTCATGCGTTCACCTTGGCGAAACACGACAGCGCCGCGAATGAAACACCGAATGAGGACCCTTTCGTTCAGGTCCATTTGCCGGAGTCGGCTGGGCCCGAGATGAGGAGGACATTAAGGTGGCATTTCCCCTTACCGGTGCACCGGACACCGGTGACACCGCATGGATGCTGGCAAGTTCAGCACTCGTGCTGTTGATGACGCCGGGTCTGGCATTTTTCTACGGCGGCATGGTGCGTTCCAAGAACGTGCTGAACATGATCATGATGAGCATCAGCGCAATGGGGCTCGTCGGCGTGTTGTGGTCGCTGTACGGATACTCGACGGCCTTCGGCGACAACAAATTCGGCGTGATCGGTGATCCCGCACAGTTCTTCGGACTGAAGGGCCTGATCGGCGGCAACGCCGTTGCCGAGGTCAAGGACGCCGGTGGCGCGGTCACCACCGCGGCCGTGAACATTCCGCTCGCGGGCACGATTCCGATGAGCGTGTTCGTTGCGTTCCAGTTGATGTTCGCGATCATCACGGTTGCCCTCATCTCGGGTGCAGTTGCTGACCGGCTGAAGTTCGGTGCCTGGCTTTTGTTCGCGGGTATCTGGGTGACGGTCGTGTACTTCCCGGTCGCGCACTGGGTATTCGATTTCGATGTGAAGGACGCCGACGGCACTGTTGTGCACGAAGGCGGCTGGATTGCCAATAAACTCCTCGCGGTCGACTTTGCCGGTGGCACCGCGGTCCACATCAATGCCGGTGCGGCCGGCCTGGCGCTGGTCCTCGTGCTCGGTAAGCGCAAGGGCTGGCCGACCACGCCGTTCCGTCCGCACAACCTGCCGTTCGTCATGCTCGGCGCCGGTCTGCTGTGGTTCGGCTGGTTCGGCTTCAACGCGGGCTCCGCGGTCACCTCGGGTGGTCTCGCCGGTTCCACCTTCATCACCACCACCTTCGCCACCTGTGCTGCGATGCTGGCCTGGCTGCTCGTGGAGAAGTTCCGCGACGGCAAGCCCACCTCGCTGGGCGCGGCCTCGGGCATCGTGGCCGGTCTGGTCGCCATTACCCCGTCCTGCTCCTCGGTCAACGTGCTCGGCGCGCTGATCATCGGTGCGGTCGCGGGTGCACTGTGTGCACTGGCGGTCGGCCTGAAGTTCAAGTTCGGCTTCGACGACTCGCTCGACGTGGTCGGTGTCCACCTGGTCGGCGGCATTGTCGGCACCCTGATGATCGGCCTGGTCGCCGCCCCGGAGGCCGGCGCGGCCAAGACCGGCCTGTTCTACGGCGGCGGTCTCGATCAGCTGTGGCGGCAGGCGGTGGGCGCGGGCGTTGTGTTGGCCTTCTCCTTCATCGCGACGCTGGTCATTGCCTATATCGTGAAGTTCACCATTGGGCTGCGCGCCAGCGAGGAAGCCGAGGCGGTGGGCATGGACGAGTCCGAGCACGCTGAAACGGCATACGATTTCGCTGCTGTGGGTGGCACGGCACGTACGGCCGTCAAGGAGGCATGACGACAATGAAACTGATCACCGCAATTGTCAAACCGTTCACTCTCGAGGACGTCAAGACCGGACTCGAGCAGGCGGGTGTCCTCGGGATGACCGTCAGCGAGGTGCAGGGCTACGGCCGCCAGAAGGGCCACACCGAGGTCTACCGCGGCGCCGAGTACTCCGTGGATTTCGTTCCGAAGGTTCGGGTCGAGGTCGTTGTGGACGACGCCTCGGTCGACAAGGTAGTCGAGGTGATCGTCGAGGCCTCTCGCACCGGAAAGATCGGCGACGGCAAGGTCTGGGTCACGCCGGTGGAATCGATCATCCGGGTCAGGACCGGCGAACGCGGTACCGACGCTCTGTAAAACGGAAAATCGAATCGAGCGGCGGCCCCGCTCCCACCGGATTGCCCGGTCGGGGCGGGGCCGCACGTATTGAATGGGCGGTGGGTTTGTGGCTAGTCAGGACGCCAAAGACGGAAGAGTTTCCAACGGTGCGGCAGATCTGGTCCGCGCTCGGACCCAATTGCTCGACGGCGGGCTGCCCCGCAATCCCCGACTCGATGCCGAATCACTGCGGCTGGCATTGGTCGACTTGTTCGAACTCTGGCTTTCGAGTAAAGGCGCCGAACTCGGTATCACCGCGGATAGTGGACTGGCCGTTGTGGCGGTCGGCGGCCTCGGCCGTAAGGAAATGCTGCCGTATTCCGACCTGGATCTGGTGCTCTTGCACGATGATGTCGACCCGGCCCGGGTCGCCGAGGTCGCCGATAAACTCTGGTATCCGTTGTGGGACGCCCACATCAAGCTCGACCACAGCGTGCGGACCGTCCCGCAGGCACTGCGGGTCGCCTCCGATGATCTGATCGCCGCGCTCGGCATGCTCGAGGCCAGGCACATTGTCGGCGACGCGGAATTGAGCAACCTACTCATCGGCGGGGTGCGCCGCGAATGGCGGACCGGGATCCGTTCCCGGTTCGACGAATTGATCGCGCAGGCCGAAGCCAGATGGCAGCGCAGCGGCGAAATCGCGCATCGTGCCGAGCCCGACCTGAAGAACGGCCGCGGTGGCCTCCGCGACATCCAACTGCTCGACGCGTTGTCGATCGCCCAACTGACCGACGCCATGCCGGGGCTCGGTCCCGAGGTGCCAGGTGGTGGATTCGAACAGGCGCATCGTCGTTTGCTGGATGTTCGCACGGAGCTGCATCGGGTGGCGGGTCGGGCTCGCGACCAGCTGCGTGCGCAGGACGCCGACGAGATCGGCGGCGCGCTGCGGATCGGTGATCGCTTCGATCTTGCTCGCACACTGAGCGATTCCGCGCGGACGGTGAGTTACTCCGTCGATGTCGGGCTGCGGACCGCCGCCAATGCGCTGCCACGGCGCGGCCTCGCCCGATTGCGGCGGATGCCGGTGCGGCGACCACTCGATGAGGGGGTGGTCGAGCACGCGGGCGAGGTCGTGCTGGCCCGGGACGCGCGGCCGCAGCGCGATCCCGGGCTCATTCTGCGGGTGGCCGCGGCCTCGGCGCAGACGATGCTGCCGATGTCGGCCACCACGCTGAACCGGCTCTCCGAAGACGCGCCGGAACTGCGCGAGCCATGGCCCAAGGACGCGCTCAACGACCTGCTCGTCCTGCTGGGCACTGGGCGTGGTGTCATCGACGCGATCGAGGCGCTGGACCGAACGGGCTTGTGGGGCAGGCTACTTCCCGAATGGGGTGCCGTGCGCGACCTGCCGCCGCGCGACGCCATGCACACCTGGACCGTCGATCGACACCTGATGGAGACGGTCGCCTACTCGAGCGCGCTCAGCACCAGGGTTGCTCGCCCCGACCTGCTTTTGCTCGGTGCGCTGCTGCACGACATCGGCAAGGGCCGCGCAGGCGATCACAGTGTCGTCGGCGCCGAACTGGCCACCCACATCGGCCGCAGGCTGGGCCTGTGGCCCTCCGACGTGCGGACACTCAGCGCCATCGTGCGTAACCACCTGCTGTTGCCCGACACCGCGACCCGCCGCGATCTCGCCGATCCGGACACGGTGCAGTTCGTTGTCGATGCGCTCGGTGGTGATGTGCAGCTGCTCGAGCTGCTGCACACCCTTGCCGAGGCCGACTCGCTGGCCACCGGACCCGGTGTCTGGGGTGACTGGAAGGCCTCGCTGATCGGCGAACTCGTTCGCCGCTGCCGCCTCGTCATGGCGGGTGAACAGCTGCCGACACCAGAGCCGATCGCGTCGGAGCTGCTCGCCAAGGCCGCGGCGGGCGGGGTGCACGTCGATCTGCGGCCAGGCGAGGGCAAATACACCTACACCGTTACTGTCATCGCGCCCGACGCTTCCGGCCTGCTTTCGGATGCCGCCGGTGTGCTGGCGTTGCACTCGCTGCGGGTGCTCTCGGCGGCTCTCGGCGGTGAAGGTGCTTCGGCCGTCAACACTTTCGTGGTGTCGCCCAAGTTCGGTGACCCGCCGGATGCGGGGCTGTTGCGGCAGGAGCTGATCCGCGCCATTGCGGGCGATCTCGACTTGCCTGCGCTGCTTGCCAAACGGGAACGCGAAGCCACTGGAGTGGGCCCGAGCCGGTACGCGCAGGCCCAACCGCGGCTGATCTGGTCGGAGACTTCGGCGCCTGGCCAGGTAATCCTCGAGTTGCGTGCCGAGGACCGGATCGGCCTGCTGAGCCGGCTGGCCGCCGCGCTGTCCGGTTGCGGGGCCGAGGTACGCTGGGCAAAGGTGGTCACGATGGGTTCCGCGGTGGTTGATGCCTTCTGCCTCGACCTCGGCCCCGATGATGGTCCCGGCCGTCGCGAAGCCATCGAAAAGGCCATCATGGGCGTCGTTCCCCGGCCTGCGCCGAAGCCGCCCGAGGGCGTTGGTCCGCCTGGTTCCGGGAGCGGCTCCTGACACGATCGACCGAATAACTAAACTGTTGCGCGCGATTTGCTGGAAGTTGTATGCGGGGCGGTTGCTGAGCCCTAATATCAGAGCGTCTGGCTGTCACGAGCATGAGGGGAGCAGGTCGGTGGCAATTGAAGTCGTTTCAGCGTCGATGATGACGAGTGACGAGACCACGCACATGGCACGGTGTGTCGGCGGCGACCGGTGGGTCGTCTCCTGGCTGCCCGGCCGGACGCTCACCGGCCAGCAGGCGGTGACCGCGATGACGATTGCCACCACGGTCGAGGCGCACGACGAGCCGACCGACGCCGCATGGGCCATGCTCGACGATCTGGCCCTCGACCTGGGTCTGACGGCCCGCGAGGCGGTCTACATGGTGGCCATCGAGAATCACGACTATCGCAAGACGGCCAAACCGCGGCGCCGTACTCTCGAATAACCGTTCCTCGAATAGCAGAGCTCTTCTACCTCGAAGGACACACCGCCTGCGCGAACACGTGGGCGGCCCCATTACCCTGGGATACCAAAGTGACGTCCCTCGAGATCAGGAGCGCGATCGGTGTTCGAATCCCTGTCCGACCGGCTTACCGGTGCCCTCAAGGATCTTCGCGGTAAGGGGCGTCTGTCACCGGCCGACATCGACGCCACCGCTCGCGAGATCCGTCTTGCTCTGCTCGAAGCGGACGTCGCGCTGCCCGTCGTTCGCGGTTTCATCGCGAAGATCAAGGAACGGGCCAAGGGCGCTGAGGTGTCCGCGGCGCTCAATCCCGCGCAGCAGGTCGTCAAGATCGTCAACGAGGAGCTCGTCGGCATCCTCGGCGGTGAGACCCGCCGGCTGACCCTCGCCAAGAATCCGCCGACGGTGATCATGCTCGCCGGTCTGCAGGGTGCCGGTAAGACGACCCTTGCGGGCAAGCTCGCGAAATGGCTGAAGGGCCAAGGGCATCAGCCGTTGCTGGTGGCCTGCGACCTACAGCGCCCCGGCGCTGTCACCCAGTTGCAGGTGGTCGGCGAGCGTGCGGGCGTGCCCGTGTTCGCGCCACACCCCGGCACCTCGATCGGGGGCGGCGAGAACGCGCTCGGTGTCTCGGCCGCCGATCCTGTGGCGGTGGCCGAGTCCGGTATCGCGGAGGCGCGCAGCAAGCAGTACGACGTCGTCATCGTCGACACCGCGGGCCGTCTCGGTATCGATGCCGAGCTGATGGCGCAGGCGGCAGGTATCCGGGACGCGGTGCAGCCGGACGAGACGCTGTTCGTGCTCGACGCCATGATCGGCCAGGACGCGGTCAATACGGCGGAGGCCTTCCGCGACGGCGTCGGCTTCACCGGCGTCGTGCTCACCAAGCTCGACGGCGACGCCCGCGGTGGTGCGGCACTGTCGGTGCGCAATGTGACCGGCGCGCCGATCATGTTCGCCTCCACCGGTGAGAAGCTCGAAGACTTCGACGTTTTCCATCCCGACCGGATGGCCAGCCGCATCCTCGGTATGGGCGATGTGCTCACCCTGATCGAGCAGGCCGAGCAGGTCTACGACGCGCAGCAGGCCGAAGACGCCGCCCGCAAGATCGGCAGCGGTGAGCTGACCCTCGAGGACTTCCTCGACCAGATGCTGGCCATCCGCAAGATGGGTCCTATCGGCAACCTGCTCGGGATGCTGCCGGGCGCGGGCCAGATGAAGGACGCGCTGGCCCAGATCGACGACAAGCAGCTCGACCGGGTCCAGGCGATCATCCGTGGCATGACCCCCGCCGAGCGGGACAACCCGAAGATCATCAACGCCTCCCGCAGACTGCGCATCGCCAACGGCTCGGGTGTCCAGGTCTCCGAGGTCAACCAGCTCGTCGACCGTTTCTTCGAGGCCAGGAAGATGATGGCCGCGATGGGCCGTCAGATGGGCATGCCCGGAGCGCGGCGCGCCAATGCCAAGAAGGGCAAAAAGGGCAAGAAGGGCGGCCGCGGACCGACGCCGCCGAAGATGCGCGGCGGTTTCCCCGGCCTGCCCGCAGGCATGCCGGGAATGCCCGGCATGCCACCCGGGATGCCGGATCTGTCGGGCATGCCCGCCGGACTCGACCAGCTGCCTCCGGGCCTGGAGGGCATCGACCTTTCGCAGCTCAAGTTCCCCAAGAAGTAGGCAACCAGGCTGCAGGTCTTGGTGCGCCGCATGCGATTTCGCGTGCGGCGCACTGCTGTTTCGGGGTGCTCGACCGCACTGCTGCACTGCGGTGGCTGCCTTGCGAGGGTGGGCTCGACGTACACCCGACCGGACTGTACGCAGAAAGAGTCCCCTCGCTCGAGGGTGACTGTCCTGGGGCCTGGACAGTAGGTTGGAGGCAGCCGGCGACGTCCAGGAGGTAGCTGTGCATCTGCGAGGTGTGGTTCTCCCCGATGATGTGGTGCGCGATCTGTGGGTGCGCGACGGGCTGGTGTCGTTCGAACCGGTGCCCGGTGCCGAAACACTGTGCGGCTCAGGATGGATCGTGCCGGGGCTGGTCGACGCGCACTGCCACGTCGGTATCCGGTACGGCGGGGGAGAGGAGGACCGGGACGGCGCGATCGCGCAGGCCGAGACCGAACGCGATGTCGGTGCGCTGCTGCTGCGCGATGCCGGGTCGCCGATCGACACCCATTTCATCGACGACCACGAGGACTTGCCGCGGATCATCCGAGCGGGTCGCCACATCGCCCGCCCGCGCCGCTACGTCCGTGAACTCGGCATCGAACTCGACGACGAGCGCGACCTGCCCGAGATCATCGCCGAGCAGGCCCGATTCGGTGACGGTTGGGTGAAGATCGTCGGCGACTGGATCGATCGCTCCGTCGGCGACCTGCGGCCACTGTGGAGCGACGCCATCCTGAAGGAAGCCATCGATGCCGCGCACGCCAACGGCGCCCGCGTCACCGCACATGTCTTCGGCGAGGACGCTCTGCCCGGCCTGATCAATGCGGGCATCGACTGCCTCGAACACGGCACCGGCCTCACCGACGACACCATCGCGCTGATGGTCGAGCACGGCACCGCCCTCGTCCCCACCCTCGTCAACATCGACACCTTCCCGGAGATCGCCGACAACGCGGCCAAATTCCCTACCTATGCCGCCCACATGCGCGATCTCCACCGCCGCGTCCGCACCACCGTCGCCAATGCGCACGATGCGGGCGTTCCGATCTTCGCGGGCACCGACGCGGGCGGTTCCATCCGGCACGGCCGCATCGCCGACGAAATCGCGGCCCTGTCCGGGGCCGGGCTCTCCACCCACGATGCCCTCGGCGCCGCCTCCTGGAATGCGCGTGCGTGGCTGCGCCGCCCCGGCATCGAGCACGGTGCGCCCGCGGACTTTGTTGTCTATCCGGACGACCCTCGCGTCACCCCGGCTGCCCTCACCGAGCCCTACGCAGTGGTCCTGCGTGGACGGGTCGTGAAGACCCGGAATCCAGTGACCGGACATCGTTGAACGTCGACCCGAGGTAGGTCGCAACCCAGCGCCCAATCCGCGTTCTCACCGAGTTGGTGCGGTCCGACGGATTAGTACGTCCCGCCAGGTCGGAGCGTCCCGCCAGGTCGGCGCTTTGCTGGGTTTGCGTTCCAACGGAGTCTCTCGTGGCGGCCCGGACGGTGGTGGCAAGGGCGGGCTTCGATGCGGCCGCGGTCGGGCGATCAACCGGAAAACGAGAGGTCGAGGGCGTAGGGTCGATCGATGTGACCATTCGCCTCGGTTATCAGATGCCCAACTTCAGTTATGGTCGGTCGGTGCGGGAGTTGTTCCCGACCGTTATCGCGCAGGCCAGGGAGGCCGAAGCAGCGGGCTTCGACACCGTCTTCGTGATGGACCACTTCTATCAGCTCCCCGGTCTCGGCGCGCCGGATGCGCCGATGCTCGAGTCCTACACCGCGCTGGGTGCGCTGGCCACGGCGACCGAGCGAATTCAGTTGTCGGCGTTGGTCACCGGCAACACCTATCGCAATCCTGCGCTGCTCGCGAAGACCGTCACGACGCTCGACGTCGTGAGCGGTGGGCGGGCGGTGCTCGGGATCGGCGCGGGTTGGTTCGAGCTCGAGCACCAGTCCTACGGTTTCGAATTCGGTACCTTCACCGAACGTTTCGAGCGGCTCGATGAAGCGCTGCAGATCATCCACCCGATGCTGCGCGGCGAACACCCGACCTTCGAGGGCAGGTGGTATCACACCGAGAAGGCCATGAACGAGCCGAGGATTCGCGACGATCTGCCGATCCTGCTCGGTGGCGGCGGTGAGAAGAAGACCTTCGGTCTCGCCGCTCGCTACGCCGATCACCTCAACATCATCTGCAATGCCTCCGAGTTGCCCCGCAAGATTGCGGCATTGCACGAACGCTGCACCGAAATCGGACGTGACCCGAAGACATTGGAAGTCAGCTACCTGTGCTTCCTGATGATCGATGAGGACGGCGATCGGGTGCGCAAACAGCAGCAGGACATGATGCGCGGGATGGGTGTCGACCTATCGACCCTCTCCGAGCAGGAGCGCAGGCAAACTCCCGCCGACCGCCAATTCGTAGGCACACCAGCCGAAGTCGCCGAACAACTGCAATCGAGGGTGCTCGATCACGGTGTCCAGGGACTCATTGTCAATATGGTCACCAACGGCCACGAGCCCGGCGCGGTCGCTCTCGCCGGGCGCACCTTGGCGCCACTGGTCGACTGACCACTTCGCCACCGGGCGGCCGACGCGCCGATCGGTGCGAACGACGGCCGACGAGCGCGTCGCGGGAATACCCTCGGCGCGTGACGATGTGGTGTGTTGCAGGTGCTCGCCATCCCGAGGATCGTCGCCGCGAAACCCTCGGGTCATCACTGGTGCTGTGCCTCGAAAGGATTGGTCGGTGGCGGTGAAGCGGGCGTCCTACGGTGTCGATGCGCCGTTTGTGTTGTTCATGCTGGCCGCGATCGCGGGTGTGTACGCCGTCACGACGGTCGTTGTCGGATACGCCCAGCATGTGGGCTGGATCTGGGTCTGGCTGCTGATCACCGCCGCGATGGCCGCGCAATTCGCGCTGTATCTGCACGCGACTCGGCGCGGCAAATTCCAGGTCTGGGATCGGCTGCTCGACGAGCTCGACCTACGTGGTGACGAGTTGCTGCTCGATATGGGCTGCGGCCGCGGCGCGGTGCTGCTCGCCGGGGCCCGCCGACTGCCCGACGGTCATGCCGTCGGCGTCGACCTGTGGCGATTGGTCGATCAGTCCGGGAACAGCGCGGCCACCACCGAATGGAACGCGGCAGCCGAAGGTGTTGCCGATCGCGTCCAGCTGCACACCGGTGACATGACCGAGCTGCCGTTCGCGGACGGTGACTTCGACGTGGTGGTCTCCAGCCTGGCCATCCACAACATCAAAACCGCCGCAGGCCGCGCCGCCGCGGTTCGCGAGGCGTTCAGAGTCCTGCGCCCCGGTGGCCGCCTCGTTATCGCCGACATCGCCAAGGCCCGCGAATACGCGGCGGTACTCACCGACCTCGGTGCGGTGGGGGTCGGTGTCGTGCCGCTCGGCTGGCGGATGTGGTGGGGCGGGCCGTGGATGTCCACACGCGCTGTCACCGCCACCGCCCCCCAGGTGACCCAGCGATGAATTCCGGCGGCCGGCTGTGTCTACGTTCGCAGACGTAGTGCCGAACGGGAAGCCGGAAGATGCGGGGATAGCAGACCTCCGCCGCGTAGCAGCCCGTCCCTTCCGCTCCGGCGTCGTCCTCCTCCGCTACCGAACCCACTGAACCGCCCGTGAGCGGCACCTGGCTGCGGCAAACGCCGAGACCGGCTGCCCACCACGTGCCGCCCACCGCGGTGTCGGGGCTCGGGAGGCGATTTCGGGGGAGGTGGGGGTGTCTGGCACAATGGACCACCGTCCTTCCTGGACAGTGTCAGCCCGTCTCCGGTTACGTGCCGCGCGGCGGTCACACACTCCATGCGCAAAACCGGGCTCGCAGACCATGCGGGTCGCTGAATTGCGCCGTGACCACACTATGAAAGGCAATCAGCACATGGCTGTTCGCATCAAGCTCACCCGCCTCGGCAAGATCCGCAACCCGCAGTACCGCGTGGTCATCGCGGACGCCCGCACCCGTCGTGACGGTCGCGCCATCGAGAACGTCGGCAAGTACCACCCGAAGGAAGAGCCGTCGCTGATCGAGATCGACTCCGAGCGCGTGCAGTACTGGCTCGGTGTCGGCGCGCAGCCGACCGAGGCCGTGCAGCGTCTGCTGGAGATCACCGGTGACTGGCAGAAGTTCAAGGGCCTGCCCGGCGCCGAGGGCACGCTGAAGGTCAAGGCTCCGAAGACCTCCAAGCTGGACCTGTTCAACGCCGCGCTGGCCGCTGCCGACAACGAGCCGGTCGCCGACGCCGTCACCCCCAAGAAGAAGGCCGCCAAGAAGGACGAGGCCGCTGAGGCGCCCGCCACCGAGGCCGCCGAGTAATGAGTGCAGTCGTCGCCGATGCCGTCGAACATCTGGTTCGCGGCATTGTCGCCAATCCCGATGACGTCCGTGTCGAGCTGATCACCGGCCGTCGCGGACGCACCGTCGAGGTGCATGTCCATCCCGAGGATCTCGGCAAGGTGATCGGGCGCGGTGGTCGTACCGCAACCGCGCTGCGCACCCTTGTCGCCGGTATCGGCGGGCGGGGTATCCGGGTCGACGTGGTCGACACCGACGCCTAGATGGAACTCGTCGTAGGGCGGGTCGCCAAGTCGCACGGTGTGCGTGGCGAACTCGTCGTCGAGGTTCGCACCGACGAACCCGAGGCACGTTTCGCGCCGGGCACCACACTGCGTGGCCGCTCGGCGCGATCCAAAGAAGTCCGTGACTTCACCGTGGAGTCGGCCCGAGAGCATTCGGGCCGGCTTCTCGTGCATGTCGCCGGGGTCGCCGACCGCACCGCCGCCGACGCGCTGCGCGGCACGCTGTTCTTCGTCGACAGCGCCGACCTGCCGCCGTCGGAGGATCCGGACGAGTACTACGACCACGAGCTGGAGGGGCTGACCGTCCAGCTCACCGACGGCACCGTCGTCGGCAAGGTCACCGAGGTGCTGCATTCCGCTGCGGGAGAACTGCTTTCGGTGCGCGCCGCCGAAGACGGCAGGGAGATCCTGATCCCGTTCGTCAATGCCATCGTGCCCACGGTGTCGCTGGCCGACGGTCTCGTCGTCATCGATCCACCCGAAGGTCTCCTCGATCCGGAATGAAGGCGGGATGAGACACAGTCACCCAGTGCTCATGCCGCCGCGGTGTGGAAACTCCCGTGCCGTGGGGTCAGCATGAAACTCGATGTCGTCACGATCTTTCCGGAGTATCTGGAGCCGTTGCGCACCGCATTGCTCGGCAAGGCGATCGACAAGGGCCTGATCTCCCTCGGTGTGCACGATCTGCGCCGCTGGACGCACGACGTGCACAAGTCCGTCGACGATTCCCCCTACGGCGGTGGGCCCGGCATGGTCATGAAGCCGACCATCTGGGGCGACGCCCTGGACGAGGTCTGCCCCGACGACGCGCTGCTGGTCGTGCCTACTCCCGCCGGTGTCCCGTTCACTCAGGCGACCGCGCAGCGCTGGGCCACCGAGCAGCACCTCGTCTTCGCCTGTGGCCGTTATGAAGGCATCGACCAACGCGTCTTCGATGACGCGGCCCGCCGGGTGCGCGTCGAGGAGGTCAGCATCGGCGACTACGTCCTGATCGGCGGCGAGGCCGCCGTCCTCGTCATGACCGAGGCGGTCGTGCGTCTGCTGCCCGGCGTTCTGGGCAATCAGCAATCACACCAAGAGGATTCGTTCTCCGACGGACTCCTGGAAGGCCCGAGCTACACCCGCCCGGTGAGCTGGCGCGGACTGGAAGTCCCGCCGATCCTGCTGTCCGGCGACCACGCCAAGGTTGCGGCGTGGCGCCATGAGCAGTCACTCGAACGAACTCGCGCGCGGCGCCCGGATCTGTTGCCGCCGGACTGATTTCGCGCCCCTTGCTGCCGCGGTGTCGGTGCGTCGACCCGGCAACAGGTCGACTACCGCGCCGGTGCAGGTGATCGGGGTCGGTCACCGGCGATCGGTGCGCCCGGTCGATCTACGGCAGCAGACCATGGCGGCGGGCGATTACGACGGCCTCGTGCCGTGAATGGGTATCGAGCTTGCTCATCGCATTGCGCAGGTAGCTCTTCACCGTTTCGGGGCCGAGGGAAAGGCGTTGTGCGGCTTCCTGATTGGTGCAACCGAGTGCGATCTGAGAAAGCACGTCCAGTTCACGGCGCGATAGTCGCGGCGCATCCGACGTCGGTGCCCCGGTCATGACGCGGGTCAGCCGTTCGCACACATCGTGCAGACGCGTGCGCAGCTTCTCGTCCTCGGCCGTGCGCGCCATGCCGCGCAGTTCGGCATGGATATCGCGCAATTCCTCGGTGACCGCGGGTGCGGTGTCCAGGGTCGGCGCGGCCAGCTCGAGCAGTCGGATGCGCCGATCCACCTCGTCGCGGATGGCGATCTCGGCGGCGAGCCGCCGACCGGCCTCGACCACGAGATCGGCGGTGCGGTCACCGAGCGGTGAGCCACCGCGATTGGCGGCGTAGATGACTGCGCGGGAGTGGTCGTCCACGACCACCGGGACCGCGACAACGGAGCGGATGTGCTCGCCCGAGACCGGCGCGTCGTAGTGATGGGTGATCGAGGACGCGTTGCGGTAATCGGCGACCGACGCTGGTCGCCGCATGTCCATGACCCGACCGCCGAGGCCGGAGGTACGTAGTACCGACAGTCCGCGCAGCCCGTTGGTCATGGTGCCGACGAACTCCGTCAACAACAGTGCGTCGTTGTGCACCTCGCCGCCGAACACCACCGGGACCCCGGCCTTGTTCGCCACCCAGCGGATTTCGGCGCGCAATGCGTCACCGTCGCGTGGGCGCAGCAGGGGGGTGGTGTGGGTCAAACGACTCACCCCTTTTCGGGGGTAGTGGCGAACATGATGTGACCCACATCCTATTAGACGGGGGGTGAGGTGGATCACGGATGAGGAGAGGCGACATGAGCACGGACCTGAATGCGCGGGTGCGCGAGCTGCTGGAGCGTTACGACGGGCCCGACGCGTGTGCGGCGGAGCTGTTGTGCGACCGGCATTCGGAGGCCAAGGTCGCGTTCACCGTTGTCGATGCCGACCTCGGCTCGATCGACCTCACCTACGGTGAGCTCCGCGAGCGCTCGGCACGGTTCGCCGCGGCGCTGGCCGAGCAGGGTGTCGGGCCGGGGGACCGGGTCGCGACGCTGATGGCCAAGTCGGTGGATCTGGTGGTTGCCCTGCTCGGTATCTGGCGGCGCGGTGCGGTGCACGTACCGCTGTTCACCGCGTTCGCGCCGCCCGCCATTGCATTCCGATTGGCTGCCAGCGGCGCGGTGCTCGTCATCGTCGATGCCGATCAAGCGGGAAAGCTGGCCCCGGGTGCGGACATTCCGGCCGATGCGCCGTGGACGGTCGTGGTCGCCGGCGACGAGGTGACCGCGCAGCTGCGGTTCGCCGATCTGCTTGCCACGCACTCCGCCGATGATCCACGGGCCATGGCGGTCGCCGTCGGCGGCGAGGGTCCGCTCGTGCAGCTGTTCACCAGCGGCACCACTGGTACGCCGAAGGGCGTCCCGATCCCGGTCCGCGCGCTGGCCTCCTTCCACGCGTATCAAGAGTTCGCGCTGGATGTCCGTCCGGAGGACGTGTTCTGGAATGCCGCTGATCCGGGTTGGGCCTACGGGCTGTATTACGCGATCCTCGGCCCGCTGGCCGCGGGCACGCGCAGTTTGCTGCTGCACGCGGGCTTCTCGCCCGCGCTCACCTGGCAGGTGCTCGCGCGCTTCGGCGTCACCAACTTCGCCGCCGCACCGACGGTGTATCGAGCACTGCGGGCCGACGACACCCCGGTGCCCGCGGGAGTGTCGCTGCGTCGGGCCTCCTCGGCCGGTGAGCCCCTCACCCCCGAGGTCGTCGCATGGTCTGCGCAGCATCTCGGGGTGGCCGTGCGCGACCACTACGGGCAGACCGAGCACGGCATGGTCATCTGCAACGCCTGGCACGACGAACTGGACACCACGGTGCCGATCGGCTCGATGGGCAGGCAGCTGCCCGGCTGGACCTGCGCGGTGCTCGCGGACGACGCCGACCTCGAGGCGGCGCCGGGACAGCTCGGCCGTGTCGCCATCGACACCGAACGCAGCCCGCTGCTGTGGTTCCTCGGCTACCTCGACGCCCCCGAGCGCACCGCGCAGCGCTACACCGCGGACGGGCGCTGGTATCTCACCGGCGATGCGGGCTCGCGGGATGCCGACGGCTTTTTCCGCTTCTCCTCCCGCGACGACGACGTGATCATCATGGCGGGCTACCGAATCGGCCCGTTCGAGGTGGAGAGCGTGCTTGTGCTGCACGAGCAGGTCGCGGAGGCAGCGGTGGTCGGCATGCCGGACGAGCTGCGCGGTGAGGTGCTCGAGGCATTCGTGGTGCTGCGCAACGGCTCCGCGGGCGATGAGGACCTCGCCGAGGAACTGCAGCGGTTGGTCAAGGAGAAGTTCGCCGCGCACGCGTATCCGCGCCGAGTGCATTTCGTGGCAGAGTTGCCCAAGACGCCGAGCGGCAAGGTGCAGCGGTTCGTGCTGCGGCAGCAGGGGAGCAAGTGATGTTGTCGGTACCGCTGCCCAGCTATGCGTCGGGCATCTCGGACACGCCCCTGCTCGGTGACACCATCGGCGCCGATTTCGATCGGACGGTGGCCGCCCATCCCGACCGGGAGGCGTTGGTGGACTACGTATCCGGTCGCCGCTGGACCTATCGTCTGCTCGCCGACGCGATCGACACGCTGGCCACCGGCCTGGCGGCGCGCGGCATCGGCAAGGGTGACCGAGTCGGTATCTGGGCGCCCAACTGCCCGGAGTGGTTCATGGTGCAGTACGCGACGGCGAAGCTCGGCGCGATCCTGGTGAATATCAATCCGGCCTACCGCACCAGCGAATTGGAGTATGTGCTGCACCAAGCCGGGGTGCGAATGCTGATTGCCGCGCGCGCCTTCAAATCGTCGGACTACGTCGCGATGATCGAGCAGGTCCGGCCGAAATGCGAAGGGCTGGAGCAGGTACTCGTGTTCGGCATGCCGGAATGGGATGCGTTGGTGCAGGGGGATATCGACGTCGATGGTCTTGCCCGGATTGCGGCGACACTGTCCACCGACGACCCGATCAACATTCAATATACCTCTGGCACAACAGGATTCCCGAAGGGCGCGACGCTCAGTCATCACAACATCCTGAACAACGGCTACTCCGTCGGCGAGCTCTGCGGCTACACCGAGCAGGACCGGATCTGCGTTCCGGTCCCGTTCTACCACTGCTTCGGCATGGTCATGGGCAATCTCGCGAGCACGAGCCACGGTGCGGCGGTGGTGATTCCGGCGCCGTCGTTCGACCCGATCGCGACCCTGCAGGCGGTGGCCGAGGAGCGGTGCACCTCCCTGTACGGGGTGCCGACCATGTTCATCGACCTGCTCACCGCACTGGACAGTGCGCCCGCTGACCTCGCGCCGGACCTCTCGAGCCTGCGCACCGGCATCATGGCCGGCTCGCCGTGCCCGGTCGAGGTGATGAAGCGGGTGATCGACCGCATGGGCATGCGTGAGGTCTGCATCTGTTACGGCATGACGGAAACATCGCCGGTGTCCACCCAGACCCGCCGCGACGACAGCATCGAGCGTCGGACCGCGACCGTCGGCCGGGTCGGGCCGCATCTGGAGGTCAAGATCGTCGATCCGGCAACGGGTTCGACGGTGCCGCGCGGCGAACCCGGCGAACTGTGCACCCGCGGCTACTCGGTGATGCTCGGCTATTGGGAGCAGGCCGAGAAGACCGCCGAGGTGATCGATGCCGCCCGCTGGATGCACACCGGCGATATCGGCGTAATGGACTCCGACGGCTATCTGGCGATCACCGGCCGGATCAAGGACATGGTGATCCGCGGTGGCGAGAACATCTATCCCAGGGAAATCGAGGAGTTTCTCTACGCCCATCCCGACATTCTGGACGCCCAGGTGATCGGTGTCCCCGACCCGAAATACGGTGAGGAGCTGATGGTCTGGATCAGGATGCGTGCGGGCGCGGCGCCGTTGGACGCCGAGGCGGTACGCGCGTTCTGCACAGGCAGATTGGCGCACTTCAAGATTCCGCGGTATGTGCACATCGTCGACGAGTTCCCGATGACCGTCACCGGGAAGGTGCGCAAGGCCGAGATGCGGGAGCTGGCGAAGGACTTGCTGGGGTGATCACAGCCATGCCGAACCGACCGGGTCGACGCCACATACACGTCGGTTCACCTGGGTGCGGCCTCGTTGTCAGCAGACGACGGTAGTGTCTGCGGACGTGACGACAGCGCCCGAGACCGCCAGTGCAGAGTCCAGCCCCAGTTCCGACAGTGCGAACCATGCCAGCGTCAACCGTCGCATCGCCGACGAGCTGGAGGTGCGCGAGAGCCAGGTCCGCGCGGCCGTCGAGCTGATCGACGCAGGCTCGACCGTGCCCTTCATCGCGCGTTACCGCAAGGAGGTGACCGGCGGTCTCGACGACGCGCAGCTGCGCCAGCTCGACGAACGCCTGCACTACCTGCGCGAACTCGACGAGCGCCGGGCCGCGATCGTCGAGTCGATCCGGAGTCAGGGCAAGCTCGAGCCCGCACTGCACCAGCAGATCATGCTTGCCGAGACCAAGGCCAGGCTCGAGGATATCTACCTGCCGTTCAAGCCGAAGCGCCGCACCAAGGCGCAAATCGCGCGCGAGGCAGGCCACGAACCGGTCGCCGATGCGCTGATCACCGATCCCGGCACCGACCCCGCGCAGTACACCGCCGAGCAGCTCGACGGCGCCCGCGCCATCCTGGTCGAACGATTCGCCGAGGACGCCGACCTGGTTGGTGAGCTGCGTGAGCTGATGTGGAACCGCGGTCGGATCACCTCGGCGGTGCGCCCGGGCAAGGAGGAGGCGGGCGCCAAGTTCGCCGACTACTTCGAGTTCAGCGAGCCGTTCACCAAGCTGCCCTCGCACCGGATTCTCGCGTTGCTGCGCGGCGAGAAGGAAGATGTGCTTTCGCTGCAACTGGAGCCGGACACCGAGGAACTCGCGCCGGGTGAGCGCAGCATCTTCGAGGGCCGGATCGCCGTGCAGTTCGATATCGCCGATCGCGGTCGCGCGGCCGACAGCTGGTTGCTGGACACCGTGCGCTGGGCATGGCGCACCAAACTTCAAGTGAGCCTTGGCATCGACACCAGGATGCGGTTGCGGCAGGCCGCCGAGAAGGATGCCGTCGACGTGTTCGCCGCCAACCTGCGCGACCTGTTACTCGCCGCGCCTGCGGGCACCAGGACCACCATGGGCCTCGATCCGGGCTACCGCACCGGGGTGAAGGTCGCCGTCGTCGACGCCACCGGAAAGGCTGTTGCCACCGAGGTCATCTACCCGCACAAGCCGCACGGCCAGACCGAGAAATCGCTCGCTGTGCTGGGTGCGCTGATTGCCCGGTTCGGCGTCGAGCTGATCGCCATCGGTAACGGCACCGCCTCCCGCGAGACGGATGCGCTTGCCGTCGAACTGATTTCGCGTATTCCGGAGAACAAGCCGACCAAGATCGTGGTGTCCGAGGCGGGCGCCTCGGTGTACTCCGCGTCGGCATACGCCACGCAGGAACTACCCGATATGGATGTGTCGCTGCGCGGCGCGGTGTCGATCGCGCGCCGCCTGCAGGACCCGCTCGCAGAACTGGTGAAGATCGACCCGAAATCCATCGGCGTCGGTCAGTACCAGCACGACGTGTCCGAGACGCTGCTGGCCCGCTCGCTGGGCGCGGTGGTCGAAGATGCGGTGAACGCGGTCGGCGTCGACGTCAACACCGCTTCGGTGCCGCTGTTGTCGCGGGTTTCCGGCATTGCCGGTTCGGTCGCGGAAAGCATTGTGGCGCATCGGGATCAGAACGGCCCGTTCCGCAGCCGCACCGCATTGCTCGACGTGCCGCGGCTGGGGCCGAAGGCGTTCGAACAGTGCGCGGGCTTCCTGCGCATCCGCGGCGGCGACGACCCGCTCGACACCTCCGCGGTGCACCCCGAGGCGTACCCGGTGGTGCGGCGCATCCTGGAATCGACCGGTAAGGGCATGACCGAGCTGATCGGCAATACCGGGACGCTGCGTGCGCTGCGGCCCGCCGAGTTCACCAACGAGAAGTTCGGCGTGCCCACCGTCACCGACATCATCACCGAGCTCGAGAAGCCCGGCCGTGACCCGCGCCCCGAGTTCAAGACGGCCGAATTCGCGGCGGGTGTGGAGAAGGTCGCGGATCTGAAGCCGGGCATGGTGCTGGAGGGCGTAGTCACCAATGTGGCCGCCTTCGGCGCATTCGTCGATGTCGGCGTGCACCAGGACGGTCTCGTGCACGTGTCGGCGATGTCGCACAACTTCGTCAAGGACCCGCGCGAGGTGGTCAAGTCCGGTGACGTGGTCAAGGTGAAGGTGCTCGAGGTCGATGTGGCACGCCAGCGTATCGGGCTGTCATTGCGCCTGGACGACGAGCCGGGCACCCCGGCCAAGGGCGAGCGCGGTGACGGTCGCAGCCGCGGTCAGGGCGATCGTGGTCCCGGTAATCCCGGCCGTGGCGGGTCCGCCGGTGGCGGACAGCGGCAGAATGGTCAGGGTCGGTCGCAGGGACAGGGCCGCAGCCAGGGTCAGGGTGGCAATCAGCGCCGAAATGCGCCCGCGCCGACCGGCTCGATGGCAGACGCCCTGCGCCGGGCCGGTTTCGGACAGTAGGACCACAGGCGGAGGTATGTAGGCGGCCATGCGACGGTGGCTCGAAGACGATGTGATCGCGCAGGGCAGGCTTCCGCTGCTGTGCTTTTTGCTCGGGTTCATCGTCGGGTTCCTGTTGATCAGGCTCAGTGTCCGGCTGATCCGCAAGCAGGTGCGCTGGTGGCCGGGCAATCTGCGCTCCGGTGGGGTGCACATCCACCACATGGTGTTCGGGGTCATCCTGGTGCTGCTGTCGGGCATCGGGATGGTCACCATGTACCAGAACGTAGACACCCTGACCGCGAGCCTGCTCGCAGCCGCTTTCGGTGTCGGTGCGGCCTTGACCCTCGACGAATTCGCGCTGATCTTCTACCTGCGCGACGTGTACTGGGAAGAGCAGGGCCGCACCTCGGTGGACGCGGTGTTCGTCGCGCTGGCCGTGACCGGGCTGCTCCTGCTCGGGTTCCACCCGCTGTGGTTGTTGGACATCAACGACTTTCGCCGCGATCCCAGCATCGAGATGCGCATCTTCGTCGTCGCGTTCTCGGTGGTGAACCTAGCGCTCGCGGCGATCGTCATCGCCAAGGGCAAGATCTGGACCGGCCTGTTCGGCATGTTCTTCCTGCCGTTGCTCTTCGTCGGTGCGTTCCGGCTGAGCAGGCCGGGTGCGCCGTGGGCGCGGTGGCGCTACGGCGACCGACGCCGGATGATGTACCGATCGATAGTGCGGGAACGGCGTTATCGACGCCCGATGATCCGAGCCAAGATCTTCGTGCAAGACCTGATAGCGGGTAAACCCGACGTAGAGCACGTCCGTACTGCCGCCGAGGCGGAGTTGACCAGGACGGTTGTCCCCGCCCCACCGGCACCGCACCATCCCCACCGCCACCACCTCCCGTGGTCATCGGAGCACGAGACCCCGCACTGAGCGGCATCCCACGGCGATCGTCGGCGCTCTGTCGCGGTCGGGTGCCGCTCGCCGCGGCCGGGTTCGGATCTACTGGTTGCCGTGGGCGATGGTGTCGAGGCGGGGGAGGCGGGCCGGGTCCGACAGCAAGTCGATTGCGGTGATTTTGCCGTTGCTGGTGGTGAAGGCGATCAGGGAGATCGTCTTGTCCCCGTCGGTGTTGAGCAGGCCCGCGAATCCGTTGATCAGAACCGGGTGGGAGGCGAACGCATTGGCGGCACGCCGGAAGACCTCCAGCTGACCGGCCACTGCGGCCGCACCGCGGAGCACCCGGATCCCACCGGGCAGCAGGGCCCCGGCGTCGGCACGCAGAACCACCTCGGGGTCGAGGATGGCCAGCAGTGACTCGAATTCGCCGTTGCGCGCTGCGGTCAGGAACGCGTCGACCAGTCGGCGCTGGCGGGGTAGGTCGCGATCGGGTTGTGGCGTCCGGCCCTGGACGCGTCGCCGCGCGCGGCTGGCGATCATCTTCGCAGCGGCCGCGGATTTGCCGACGACCGGCGCGATCTGGTCGAACGGCACGGTGAACATGTCGTGCAGCACGACGGATTGGACTTGTATCTGGGATTGCCTGCCACGCTGGAGGATCGGTACCTGCCGATCCTGCCCTGGCTCGCGACACCGCAGATGCAGGCGGCGTTCGAGGCGAATTCGCCCGGTTCGCACAGCATTCCCGGCATCGCCTATAACCTGAATGCGCCGGGCTTCGCCCCGGACGATGTGCTCGGGCTCCCGAACGACGCGCTGGTGCGGGCGCAGGGCCAGGCCTCTGCGGGCGCCGTCGGCAGCGCCCGCGGCCTGGCGAGCATGTACGCCGCCGCGATCTCGGAGATCGGTGGACGGGCCCCCTTGCTCGAGCCCGATACCCTCGCCGCGTTCACCACCCTGCAGACGACCGGTCACGACCTGGTGCGCAGTGACCGCGCGCCGTATCTGGTCGGGTTCGAGGCCAAGGGACTGATCCATCCACTCCTCGGCGCGAGCGCCTTCGGTCATGCGGGCGCCGACGGGTTCGCCGATCCGCACAGTGGCCTGGCCTACGGCTACACGAGGCGCCGCGCCGCGTTCGGCTTCACCGCGCCCGAGAACGAGAGGTTGACGGCGATATTGCTCCGCTGCGCCCGCGGGTAAACTCGACGGCGGTGCCCCGGATACCGCGGACCGATTCCGTTGTGGACAGGGCGCGGATCAGCCGCCAGCAGGGGCCGATTTTCGTCGCGACCCGCTGATCTGGCACAATGCTCAGGTTGCCCTGGGTGGTTGTCGACCCAGCGCACCCCCTTATTCGGAGCATGAACCGGTCGAGCACCTCCAGTGCCGCCAGGGTCCTCTGTTCGCGCAAACATCAGAAGGATGGACATGAACACCCTTGACTTCGTCGACGAAAAGTCGCTGCGCAGCGACGTCCCCGACTTCCGGCCGGGTGACACCCTCAATGTGCACGTGAAGGTCATCGAAGGCTCGAAGGAGCGCATCCAGGTCTTCAAGGGCGTCGTCATTCGGCGCCAGGGCGGCGGCATCCGCGAGACCTTCACCGTCCGCAAGGTGTCGTTCGGTGTCGGCGTGGAGCGCACCTTCCCGGTGCACACCCCGAACATCGACCACATCGAGGTCGTGACCCGCGGTGACGTTCGCCGCGCCAAGCTGTACTACCTGCGCGATCTGCGTGGCAAGGCTGCCAAGATCAAGGAAAAGCGCTGAATCTTTCCGCCGAGCCTTCGGCACGGCGGGTTCGCGGTCGCAGTTAGCCGCGAATCGAATTGAATACTCGGTTAGCCCGGCACTACGCGGTTCGTTGCGGTGCCGGGCTAATCTGTTCCGCGTGACAGACGAAAGTGGGGCGATGACGGTTTCCGAGTCGGGCGAAGAAGGATCGGGTAGCCGCCGCGGTAAGCGGCGCGCCAAGAAAAAGCAGCGTCCCTTCTGGCAGGAGCTGCCGATCCTGATCGTGATCGCGGCGGTCATCGCGGCCCTGACGGTCAGTTTCGTCGGACGCCCGTATGTGATCCCGTCGGAGTCGATGGAGCCCACGCTGCACGGTTGTAGCGGTTGCACCGGCGACCGCATCTACGTGGAGAAGCTGAGTTACTACTGGGGCGATCCGACGCCAGGCGAAGTCGTGGTGTTCGTCGGTCCGCCGTCGTGGAACGACCGGTACCAGTCGATCCGCTCGGGCAATGCCGTTGTCCGCGGTGTGCAGAACTTCTTCTCGTTCTTCGGGTTGGTGCCGCCGGATGAGAACGATCTGGTGAAGCGGGTGATTGCGGTCGGCGGTCAGACCGTGCAGTGCTGTGATGCGCAGGGGCGCATCCTGGTGGACGGCAAGCCGTTGGACGAGCCGTACGTCAAGAGCGACTTCGCCTGGGTGCCCGGCCAGCAGAACGCGACCTACCCTTCCGGCCGGGTATTCGGCCCGATCAAGGTGCCGGACGGCAACGTATGGGTGATGGGCGACAACCGCAACCACTCCCGGGACTCTCGGGCGCATGTCGGTGACGAACTGCAGGGCACGGTTCCGGTCGACAACATCCGTGGCCAAGCGGTTTTCAAGATCTGGCCGCCGAGCCGGATCGGACCCGTGTGATCTCGGGATCCGCAAACTGCACGCTGATGTGATGAATCGTCCTGGCAGGTCCGGAGTTCGGCATGCCAGGACGAGTCGGTTGTCTTCGCGGGTTGGTTCAGCTGCCGGGCTTCGACTCCGCTGCTCATCGGATCGGTTGACCAGTTGTCATGACCTATGATGAAATGTCTTCTGGCACAGTCGGACTGAGCCAGTCATGGGGGTGCGATCATGTCGCAAGAATTCACGACGTCTGGGTTGCGATTCCAGTGCGTCGTACCCGCAATTCAGCTGTCTCCCGTGAATTGACAGTTCAAGTAGCGGGTTGGGAATCGGCTGCATCATTTGCCGAACCTGACTCGAGAAGGGGGGTGACTATGCTGTCGAAATTCATCGGCTGCGCAGCGATTGCGGGAGCTTTGGTGCTAATGCCTGGGGTTGCCGGGATTGGCATCCGCCTATCCCGGCGGGAATAAACCCCATGGGCCGTACGAAGATTTCGTCGCATGCGACTCGGTCAGGCAGCAGGCTGATTCAGAGGTCAATGGAGTTGTATATCCCTGCTCTGTCGGAGATGGAACGAATGGAACCATTTCCGGTAAATACTATTTCATTGCGATGTGGCACCGATCGTGAGCTTCAGCCATTAATTGCATGAGGTAGCGGACGTCGCCCAGAGACAGTGGACCTCCGTGTGAAGTGTGAGTGCACGCTTCACACGGAGTTCTTTCGGGTCCTCATGCCGCTCACATGGCGATAACGAATACAAAGATGGCAGGTGTCGAGATGCACTCCCGAGCGACACTTCCAGCCGTGGGGTTAATCTGTTCGGCGTGGCAGACGAAGGTGGGTCGGTGGCGGAGTCCGAGCCTGGCGATGACGAGACCTCGCGAGGGCGTAGGAAGTCGAGGGGTGAAAAACGCAAGCAGCGGCCGTTCTGGCAGGAACTGCCGATCCTCATCACGATCGCCGCAGTGATCGCTGCTCTGACGGTCAGTTTCGTCGGCCGCCCATATGTGATTCCCTCCGAATCGATGGAGCCGACCCTGCACGGATGCGCAGGGTGCACCGGCGACCGTATCTACGTGCAGAAGCTGAGCTATTACTGGGGAGATCCCGAGCCGGGCGATGTCGTGGTGTTCGTCGGTCCGCCGTCATGGAATCGCGACTACCGGTCGATCCGCTCTGACAACGCCGTCGTGCGTAGCGTGCAGAACTTCTTCTCGTTCTTCGGGTTGGTGCCGCCGGATGAGAACGATCTGGTAAAGCGGGTGATTGCGGTCGGCGGTCAGACCGTGCAGTGCTGTGATGCGCAGGGGCGCATCCTCGTGGACGGCAAGCCGCTCGATGAGCCTTACGCCAAGTATGACTTTCCGTATGTTCCTGGTCTGCGGTTCGGTACCGGCAAAGGGGCGCGAGAGTTCAATCCGGTGCAGGTGCCCGACGGCAATCTTTGGGTGATGGGGGACAATCGTGACCACTCTGCAGATTCGCGGTACCACCTCGCTGACGAGCTCCACGGCACCGTCCCGGTGGACAACGTCCGCGGCAAAGCGGTGTTCAAGATCTGGCCGCCTGGCCGGATCGGGCCGGTGCGGGCCGAGCATCCTCGAACGAAGTGATCGGCGCGGCTGCGGGATAATCGGACGGTGGGGCAAGGTCGAGTGACTGGCAGCCAGGTGACGATGCAGAGCAGTGGTTGGCCACCGCGTGTGGTGATGCGTAGGTCAGGCGGATTGCGCACGCTCGAGGCGGCGCTGATCCGCAGCGGACTAGGTCCGGTCGCCGGCGTCGACGAGGCGGGCCGTGGGCCGTGTGCGGGACCGTTGGTGGTCGCCGCGTGCCTGCTCGCGCCCAAGGCGTACGACAAGCTGGCCGGGCTCGACGATTCCAAGAAGCTCACCGAGTCGGTGCGCGAGGAGCTCTATCCGGTGATCACCCGGCTGGCGCTGGCGTGGAAGGTCGTCGTGATCCCGGCCTGGGAGATCGATTCGATCGGCATCCACGTCGCCAATATCGAGGGCATGCGCCGGGCCGTCGCGGGGCTTGGGCAGACGCCCGGATACGTGCTCACCGATGGATTCCGGGTGCCGGGCATTCCGGTGCCGTCACTTCCGGTGATCGGCGGCGATGCCGCCGCGGCCTGCATCGCGGCGGCCAGCATCCTGGCCAAAGTCACCAGGGACCGAATGATGATCGAACTGGACGAGCGGCTGCCCGGGTACGGTTTTGCTGCCCACAAGGGTTACAACACGCCCGAGCACACGGCCGCGCTCGAGCGGCTCGGACCGAGCAACGAGCACCGGCGGTCGTGGCGCAATGTGCGCGAGGCCGCTGGCCTTCGCCCCGCCGTCAGCGCGTCTACCTACGCCGATGCGGTGCTCGTTGCGGGCAGCGACGACGTGGCTTCCGAAGGTCTTCAGGTCTTGGGTGGGGATAGCCGAGTGGCTACCGACGCTGCCCATGCGCGATGATGTCAGCACACGCAGCAGTGCGGCGAGAAGGAGGACGTCCCACCCGATGAGTGCCGAGGACCTCGAGAAGTACGAAACCGAGATGGAGCTCTCGCTATATCGCGAGTACAAGGACATCGTCGGTCAGTTCTCGTACGTGGTGGAGACCGAGCGCCGCTTCTACCTGGCCAATTCCGTCGAGCTGCGGCCGCAGAACGCCGACGGCGAGGTGTATTTCGAGGTGCGTATGAGCGACGCGTGGGTCTGGGACATGTACCGCCCCGCCCGCTTCGTGAAGCACGTTCGAGTGATCACCTTCAAGGACGTCAATATCGAAGAATTGGAGAAGCCGGACCTGCGCCTGCCCGAGTAGCACGGTGCACTGACCGTCCGGGGCGGACCAGCCGATATCGCGGAGGGTTGTCCACAGCCGAGCGGCTATCAACAGGGACGCAGTGCGCGCAGGTCGGCGCAGCCGAGCCGGGGACGGCTCGGCGCACGCTGGTTCGGTGACTGACAAACAGGCGCTCGGCGCGCACGGGGAAGAACTGGCGGCACGGTTCCTGCAAGCCGCCGGAATGGATATCGTCGGCAGGAACTGGCGATGCAGGTACGGCGAACTCGATCTGATCGCCCAGGACGCCCGCATCACCGCCTTCATCGAAGTGAAGACCCGATCCGGACTGCAGTTCGGCGCACCCGCGGAAGCGGTCACCTTCACCAAACGACAGCGGATCCGGCGGCTGGCCCTGATGTGGCTCGCCGAACAAGACGGCCCGTGGCGGCGCATTCGGTTCGATGTCGTGTCGGTCCTGGTCACTCGCGAGCACGGCCCCGTCATCGACCATCTGAAGGCGGCCTTCTGATGGCCCTGGGGAGAGCGCATTCTGTTGCCGTTACCGGAGTGGACGGCCTGCTGGTCGAGATCGAGGCGGATATCGGGCAGGGGCTGCCCTCGGTGCATCTGGTCGGGTTGCCGGACACCGCACTGCAGGAATCCCGCGACCGAGTGCGCTCCGCGGTGGCCAACTCGGGGGAGAAGTGGCCCGACGGCCGAGTCATCCTGGCGTTGTCACCCGCGACCCTGCCGAAGGTCGGCAGTGTGTACGACATGGCTTTGGCCACAGCCGTTTTGGATGCGGCAGGGGTGATCCCGTCGGACCGGCTCGCGAAGACCGTACTGCTCGGCGAACTCGCGCTCGACGGTCGGGTTCGACGGGTGCGCGGCATCCTGCCTGCGGTGATCGCCGCACGCAACGCGGGCAGGCAGACGGTAATCGTGCCCGAATCTGCCATGGCCGAGGCAGGTTTGGTGGATGGGATCACGGTGTACGGAGCAGCCAGCCTGCGCACCCTGGTCGCGTGGCTGCGCGGTGAAGGGGTGCTGGCCGAGCCCGATGGTGCGCTGCCCGACGTCGTTCGTTCCGGTGGCGACCTGAGCGAGGTCGTCGGCCAGGAGGAAGCCAGGTGGGCATTGGAGGTGGCCGCGGCCGGTGGTCACCACCTCCTGCTGACCGGTCCACCTGGCATCGGTAAAACAATGCTGGCGCAACGCCTTCCGAGCCTGCTGCCGCCGCTGTCGGAATCCGAGGCACTCGAGGTGACGGCCATCCACTCGGTGGCGGGCGCGCTGTCCTGCGACCAGCCGCTGATCACGATGCCACCCTTCGTCGCACCACACCACTCCACCTCGGCGGCCGCGATGATCGGTGGCGGCTCGGGCTCGGCCCGGCCCGGCGCGGTCAGTCGCGCCCATCGCGGCGTGTTGTTCCTCGACGAATGCGCCGAGATCGGCACGAAAGTGCTCGAAGCGATGCGAACTCCGCTGGAGGAAGGCGAAGTGCGCATCGCCCGCCGCGACGGCGTCGCCCGTTATCCGGCCCGCTTCCAGCTCATCCTGGCGGCGAACCCGTGCCCATGCGCGCCGGCCCGCGATATCGACTGCATCTGTGCTCCCCTCGCACGCCGCAGATACCTCGGCAAACTCTCCGGTCCGCTGATGGACCGCATCGACATCTGGGTGCAGATGCACGGTCACGTCGGGGCAGGCTTCAGCACCGAGGCCGCCGAAAGCAGTGCAACCGTCCGTGACCGCGTGGCCGCAGCCCGCGGAGTGGCTGTGCAACGATGGCGCGAATACGGCTGGGGCACCAATGCCGAAGTCCCCGGACATGTACTGCGCCAACAATTCCGCCTCCCACGCGAGGCGGTGGCCCCGGTAGAAGCCGCCCTCCGTCTCGGCCGACTGTCCGCCCGCGGTGCGGATCGCGCCATCCGAGTCGCGTGGACCATCAGCGACCTACGCGGCGCCGACCAGCCCACCGCTCGAGACGTCATGGCCGCATTGAACTTTCGCCAGCGCGGCGCACAATGAGCGCGGTGATGGCCGGCGAGCCGCCGGGTGTGCGCGGTGGCAGAGGTGAGACACCTACGTCCGGCCCGTTGGCTGTGGGTGGCGATGAGACGGTAGTGGAGGGTGCGGGGTCCGCCTCTGTACCTGTGGATTCAAGCGGCGGTGTGGTTGGGGAGCAGAGTGCGGCGGCGGTGCCGTCTGTACTGGTTGGTGGACGAGGTGATGCGTTCGCTGCAAAGCTGAGGGTGGGTGGGCGTACGTCGATGCAGGACATGGAAACCGGGCCTGGGAAGCAGTATTCGGGGCCTGCGGATATGGGTGTGGGTGGGAGCGCGTCGGTGGCTGTAGTCGGGGGCGCCCGCGGCGGGGCGGATGAGGTCGAGGAGCGAAGGTTGGCGTGGGCCTATTTGTCTCGGGTTGTCCAGGGGCCTTGTGCAGCACTTTCGGCGTTGATCGAGTCCGTAGGGGTGGTCGGGGCGGCGCATGCTGTGCGGGGGTGCGCGCTACCGGAGTCGTTACGGGCGCCGACCGAGCAGCGGCGTGGAATTGACAGTGCCGCAAAGGATTTGGACCTGATGTGTCGGATCGGTGGGCGATTGGTGACACCTGATGATCCGGAGTGGCCCGCCTGGCGGATGTTGGGGTTGAGTCAGCTCGACCCGGGGCGCGACCGGGATGGTGCGGTGCCGCTGGCGTTGTGGGTGCGGGGGCCGCGCTCGCTGTTGGAGTCGAGTGAGCGGGCGCTGGCACTGGTCGGTGCTCGATGCAGCAGTGGCTACGGTGATCGTGTCACCGGGGAGATCGTCGGCGATCTTGCGGCACAGGGGTGGACGATCGTGTCGGGTGCGGCGTTCGGGATCGACGGTACGGCGCACCGGGCAGCGCTGGCCGTCGGCGGTCCGACTATCGCGGTCCTCGCCTGTGGCGTCGACCGGCCGTACCCGGCTCAGCACGCACGACTGCTCGCGGAGATCGCCGAGTGCGGACTGGTCGTCAGCGAATATCCACCCGGCACGGTCGCGCACAAGCACCAGTTCCTGGCTCGCAATCGTCTGATCGCGGCATTGGCCGACGGCGTTCTCGTGGTGGAAGCGGGTCTGCGCAGCGGCTCTCGCAATACCGCGAAATGGGCCCGCCGCCTCGGTCGCCCGGCGTTGGCGGTCCCCGGCCCGATCACCTCCGCGTCCTCGATCGGCTGCCACCGGATGATCCGAGAAGGAGAGGCGGTGCTCGTCACCTGCTCGGAGGAGGTGATCGATGAGGCAGGCCCGCTGCGACTATCGCTGTCGACCGATCAGAGACCCGATCCGGGAGATCGCCTGTCCGGCGACGAATCCGCGGTCTTCGCCGCCCTACCGAAGATCGGTTCCCGACTACCCCGAGATCTTGCCGACCGATCCGGTCTGGCACTGGCCATCGTCCGCGCCGTCCTACCAGCACTCGAGCTGTCGGGGCTGGTCGGCATGGATGAAAACGGTTGGTACCGAATAGAAAGGACACCGAAATCTTGAGAGCTCGCTCACTGCGTGAGCCGCTGGTCAGCCGACAGCTCCCCCAAGCCTTGCCCCACAACCGGCCCGGCGGTCGACTCACTTGTCGGCAAGTAGCCAACGCTGAGCCGAAAGTTGGCGCGCGGTATATGGCTCAGGCAAATGCCGAGTAGGCGTCGCCACCACGTGCGACTCGTCGAGCAGTGCGCTGTGCGGGGTCCGTGGGGACCCACTCGGTGGGTGGATGTAGTTGGACGGGCGTGGGTTCGGTCACTCGAGGAGATGGCGATCGGGTGCGGGTCGGCGCGCTGGCTTGCCAAGTGGGCTGATGCGGGCGACGGTGGGTGGATGGAGTTGCCGGAGGATCTCGAGGCGTTGCTGGGGGAGTTCGGGCGGCACCTGCGGCTCGGGCGGAACCGGTCGGCGCATACCGCGCGTGCTTATCTGGGTGATGCGCGGTCGCTGTTGGCGCATCTGTACGAGCGGTCGGCCGATTCCGCGGTTCGCGAACTGGATCTGGCATTGCTGCGATCCTGGCTCGCGCAACAGGCGAGTGCGGGCGTCGCGCGCACGACGATGGCGCGGCGTGCATCGTCGGCTCGGACCTTCACCGCCTGGCTGACCGGCACCGGCCGGTTGGAAACCGATCCGGGGTTGCGACTGGGGTCGACGAAGGCGCATCGGGTGCTGCCTGCGGTGCTCGGCGCCCAGCAGGCCGTCGCGGCGATGGATGCGGCGGAATCCGGTGCGGTGCAACGTGATCCCATGGCGCTGCGCGATCGGCTGATCGTGGAGCTGTTGTACTCGACCGGGATTCGAGTGAGCGAGCTGTGCGGGCTCGACATCGACGACGTCGATCGGGAGCGACATCTGGTTCGAGTGCTGGGTAAGGGAAACAAGGAACGGTCGGTGCCATTCGGTGTGCCTGCCGACGATGCCATCGGGAATTGGCTGCGGTATGGCCGACCTGCATTGGTCACCACGGACTCGGGGCGTGCGCTGCTGCTGGGCCGTCGGGGCAAGCGCCTCGATCAGCGCCAGGCCAGAGCTGTTGTGCACGAGGTGGTTTCGGCGATACCCGGCGCGCCCGACATGGGTCCGCACGGGCTGCGTCATTCGGCTGCCACGCATCTGCTGGAGGGCGGCGCCGACCTGCGGGTGGTGCAGGAACTGCTCGGCCACGCCAGCATGGCCACGACCCAGCTGTACACGCACGTTTCCATCGAGCGGCTGAAGAAGGTGCACGACCAAGCTCATCCGCGGGCATAGGCGGGCGTATCCCATGAGCGGTGATCATTTCTGAAACGTGTTCTTATCTGCGGAAGCCATTTTGTAGCGTCTTAATGCCGCTATTCTGACACGAGTTCTAGTATTGGAGGATTCGTGGACGCCGCACCATCGGGTGATCAGCAGCCGGTCGCCCCATGTCAGGGAGCCCGTATCGTCGCGCGCAGGCGGGCGCGGCGATGACCACCCACACCATTCTTGGCAAGGACATCCACATGCCGGTGCGGATCCGGCTCGCGCGCACCTTCATGGCCACCTATACGGTGCCCGCCGACGCCGCGCAGCGGCTCATCGACTACTCGGGTATGGACATCCTGCGCCTGCCCGGTGGCCGTGCCGTCTGCACGCTCGTCTTCGTCGACTATCTCGACGGTGATCTCGGCCCCTACAACGAATTCGGCGTCTCTTTCATGGTCCGCCACCACCGCGCCACCACCACTGCGCGCTTCGGTGACCTGCGTGCCATGCTGACCGGTGGCGCCGGTGTCTTCATCCACCGGCTCCCCGTCGACGGCGAATTCACCCTCGCGGCGGGTCGCGGCATCTGGGGATTCCCCAAGGAACTCGCCGACTTCACCGTGCATCGCGACGGCGGTTCGCGCCGCGGTGTGTTGCACCAGGGCGGCAAGCTCGTCGTCGACCTTGCGGTCCGTCCTGGCATCGCGCTGCCTTCGTGGCGCAACACCGCATCGTCGTTCGACGCCTACTCGCACATCGATGGCGTCACGCGCTGCACGCCGTGGCATATGGAGCCTTCCGGCATGCGCGCCCGCGTCGGCGGGGCCGACCTCGCCCTCGGCGACCATGCCTGGGCGGCCGAGCTGAGCTCGTTGGGATTGCCCAAGCGTGCGCTCATGACCTCTGTCGTCGATCACCTCGCCATGACCTTCCAGGACGCCGTGCCCGTCTGAGGCAATCGAGCCGTCCCGGGTTCGCTGGCGCGCAGCGAGGTTCGTGGACGGTCATCCTGGTGGCGGTTACGCTGACGTTGCGGATTGTTTGCTTACGGCACGAAACCCGACCAGAGATGGAGTGGCGCCCGTGAACCCCGACGATCGGCATCGCACCGCACAAGAATCTCGTGATCTGGAGAAATATCGCGGCGTCGACGCTGATATATGGGATAGTTTCCGCGCGATGCGCGGCCCCCGGCACATCCTCGACGGTGCGGCGCCCGCCATCGGGTTTCTTCTCGGCTATTCCGTCGCCGGTGCCGAGGCCGGTGTTTTCGTCGCCGTTCTGATCGCCGTCGCCTTGGCTGCCGTCCGGCTCGTCCAAGGCGATTCGGTGCGTGCCGTCGCAGTGTCGGTGCTGGTCGTCCTGGTGTTCTCGCTGTTCGTCGACGTCACGGGCCAGGGACACTACTTCTACCTCCCCGAAGTCGCGCTGTGTGTGGTGATGACTGCGCTGTTCAGTGCGACCCTGCTCACCGGCAAGCCTCTGAGTTACACCGTCCGCCGCCGGACCCGGCTCGAACCGGCCGAGCCCGCCGATCCGGCCACGCGGCTGCGGCTACATCAGCGAATCACGTTGGCCTGGTTCGTATTCTGGGCGGCGCCTGTGCTGGTGGTGTTGCCGCTCTACCTGGCCGACAAAGTCGCCATTCCCGGCACCGTTGCTCTCGTTCTCGGCAAACCAGCGCTGGTCATCATGCTTGCCGTGACCTGGCCGTGGGTCCGCAACAAATCGGGTCAGCCGACGAGTCGAGCCGAGGCGATGTGACGCTCCCGAGCCCGGCCGAAGAGTCCGGCGATGATGAAGAGGAAATCGACTACCGCTTCACTCTCGCGAACGAGCGCACCTTTCTGGCCTGGATACGCACCTCGCTCGGTTTGCTCGCAGGCGGTGTCGCCGTGCACACCCTGGTCCAGCCGTTGCGGATGTCCGGGTTGCGACGGGCCCTCGCGCTGAGCTGCATCGTGCTCGCGGTGATCATCGCGATCGGCGCCTATACGCACTGGCGACGCGTCGGCACCGCGATGCGCCGCGGCGACCCGCTGCCCGTCACCGTCATGGTGCCGATCCTGTCGGTAGGCATCGCGCTGGTGTCGGTGCTGGCGTGCGTGGCGGTGTTGCTGCGATGAGCCCGGCAAGTCTTGCCGCGGAGCGCACCGCATTGGCGTGGCGACGCACCGCGATCGCCGCGATGGTCATTGCCGTGTTGTTCCTCAACCACGCGGCGACCAGTGGCTGGCGGGCGTCGGCGATCGGACCGATCGGTGCGGCGGTCACGCTGACCGCTTTGGCGGGAATCTGCTATTCGCGCAATCGCAGTCTGCACGAGGGCCGATTCGGTTACGGAGCCCGCGTCATCGCCGCGACAGTGGTGGCCGTTGTCGCCGTCGCATGCGTAGCTGCCGTAATCGGGTTCACGGATCCATGACTCTAATGCGTTCCGGCCCAGGCAATTCGGCTACCAACCAGGAGGATGGACATGAGCACAGCGACCGAGCCGAGCGACTTCGTCATCGCCGGACAGCAGCGCGCCGCCGCGGCGTTGCCGTTCGCGGACTCCGCCGATCTCGCGGATGTCGATCGCGGGTTCATTGCCGCGCTGGAACCGGGTGTGGTCACCGCCTCGGATGGAACTGTGGTGTGGGACAACGACTCCTATGGCTTCCTGCGTGAGCCCTGCCCTGCCTCGGTCCATCCGAGCCTGTGGCGGCAGTCCGGGTTGGCCGGCCGGCAGGGTCTGTACGAAGTCACCGAGGGGATCTACCAGATCCGCGGCCTCGATCTGTCGAATATGACACTGGTCGAAGGCGATACCGGTGTGATCGTCATTGATCCGCTGATCTCCGCGGAAACCGCCGCCGCCGGGCTGGCGCTGTATCGCGCGCATCGTGGCGACCGGCCCGTGACCGGGCTCATTTACACCCACTCCCACGCCGACCATTTCGGCGGCTCGCTCGGCGTGACGACCACTGAAGATGTTGCGGCAGGGCGCTGCCCGGTGATGGCTCCCACCGGATTCCTGGAGCACGCGGTGGCCGAGAATGTCTACGCCGGCACCGCCATGGCGCGCCGGGCTGCCTACATGTACGGTGCTGCGCTGCCGCGTGGTCCGCTCGGACAGGTCGGCGCCGGACTCGGCCAGACCACCTCCCTCGGCACCGTGACCCTGATCCCGCCAACCGTCGACATCATCGCCACCGGCCAGGAGGAGATCCTCGACGGAGTTCGGATCGTCTTCCAGATGACTCCGGGCACCGAGGCGCCCGCCGAAATGAACTTTCACTTTCCCGATCATCGGGCGCTGTGTATGGCCGAAAATGCCACGCACACAATGCACAATCTGCTCACCCTGCGCGGTGCGCTGGTGCGTGATCCGCACGTCTGGGCGAAATACCTCACCGAGGCGATCAACCTGTTCGCCCGCGATTCCGATGTGGTGTTCGCCTCGCACCACTGGCCGACCTGGGGCACCGATCGTCTCGTGGAATTCCTTGCGCTGCAACGGGATCTGTACGGATACCTGCACGATCAGACGCTGCGGCTGCTGAACCAGGGTTATGTCGGCGACGAGATCGCGGAGATGATTGCGCTGCCACCGGCCACCGAGAATGCCTGGCACACACACGGGTACTACGGTTCGGTCAGCCACAATGTCAAGGCCATCTATCAGCGGTACATGGGCTGGTTCGATGGCAATCCGGCCCATCTCTGGGAACACTCGCCGGTCGAATCCGCGCAGCGCCATGTGGAATTCATGGGCGGTGCCGACGAAGTGCTGCGCAAGGCGCAGGTCTCCTACGATGCGGGCGACTACCGCTGGGTTGCGCAGGTGGTCAACTACGTCATCTTCGCCGATCCCACCAACACGGCGGCTAAAGCATTGCAGGCCAATACCTTCGAGCAACTCGGCTATGGCTCGGAAAATGCCACTTGGCGAAACTTCTACCTCAGCGGTGCCTACGAACTGCGCAACGGAACTTTCGGCACCCCGAGCAAACCCGACTCACCCAGCGTGCTCGCCGCATTGACCGTCGAGCAGATCTTCGACGTATGGGCTTTACGCGTGGACGGGCCGAAGGCATGGGACCGGCGCGCGGTCGTCGACTGGCACATCAGCGACGAGAACCGGATCCACCGCCTGGAGTTGCGCAACGGCTTGCTCACCCACTACGACCTGCCCATCGGCGTAACCATGCCCGACCCATCGGCCGCGTTCACCCTGTCCCGCGCAACCCTCATCCGGGTGCTGGTGGCGGGCGGGGATTTCGGCGCCGCCGCCGCCGCAGGCGACATCAGCCTGAGCGGCGACCCGACCAAGCTCACCGAGATCGTCGGCGTCTTCGACAACCCCGACCCGAACTTCGCCATCGTCACCCCGTGATTGCGAGCGACGCCACACCTCAACCGCGCAATCGTCGTTCGTGGGCGGTGCGCAGCCGTCGCACAATGGTGGTGCGCAGCGATTGAGTGGTGGCTGTCGGTGATCGTGGTTGGTGTGGTGTGTAAGGGCTGGCAGCGGTGGTGCGTGAGGGCCTCTCGGTGCTGGTCTGTGAGAGCTGCTTGGTGGTGTGCAGCGGTTCGTTCGTCGTGCGCGCAGCTGTTGTGCGGTGACCGTGCGCGTCGTTTGTTGGTGACCGTGTGGCAGCAACCATCACCCAACGCTCAGGTCTCGTGTGTCGCGCCAGTAATTGCCTCGACGGGCGCGGTCGCGACGCATACGGTCGGCGACCATGTCCATCGGAACCGTCGACAAGTCTGTGCCGCTGCGTGAGCGCCTGCGTGCCGCCCTGCCCGTCGCGATGAAGGTCCGTGACCGCAACGCTATTGCCGCGCTGCGGTCCGCCCTCGGCGCGATCGACAATGCCGAGGCCATCGACACCGTCGACGTTCGCGCAGGCGCCATCGAGAACGGCGCCGTCGGCCTCGGTGCGGCCGAGGCCCGTCGCCGCGACCTCACCGAAGCCGATATCGAACAGATCGTCCGGCTGGAAATCGCCGACCGACGCACCGCCGCAGACGAATACGACAGCCTGGGTCGTACGGACCGTGGCGATTCTCTGCGCGCTGAGGCCGCGACCTTGGACGCGCTGCTGTAACCACAGCGATTCGAGACGCAACCACGACCTGGCGCTCTATGGATGGGTCCCCGAGGCGCGTACCCGGCCGTCGCGCTGGACGCCCTGTTGCAAACGAGCTAGTACAACTGCCGCTAGGTCTGCGCCTCAATCGGTAGCGCGTCGATGTACTTGCCGGCGATTAAGCGCTGGACGAGCCGGACGACCGGCCCGCCGATGCGCGCGTACCAGGCTGCATTGCGGGAGAACGCGGTAACCAACCCGTACACGGTGTCATCGGCGGGGTCGTACTCCACAGCGAAGAGTTCCTCGCCGATTTCCGGGTGGCCGGGCAGCGTGCCATAGGCGAAGCCGCACCGATCGGACTCGTCGAGCACGTACACCACGCGGCAGGGCGCCGTTATTGCCAAGGGGCCGAAGCCCAGTCGCACTGTCAGCCGAGTGCCGGGCTCGGCGGTCGGTGTGCTCGCCTCTCGAAAGATGCCGGTGCCCTTCTGCATTCGATACGCCAGGATCTCCGCGCCCGCGTGCACGAACAGTGCTCGTCCGTGCCCGATTCGTTGCCGCAGCCGGAACCGGTGGTAGCCGTCGGGCAGCGGCCCCTTGGTGGCGCCGACCTCGGAGTAGGTGAACGAAGGGTCGCCGAGCGCGTTGTCCATACGTCGATCTTCGCCGTCGGAACCGAGGTTCGGAAGTGATCGTCGATAAACGCCTCAGCCATAGTTGAGTACAGGCTTGAGTCGAAGCGGAACCGCATGCAACAACCCGAGCGGATCCACATACTCACGCCGGTTACGTCCGCCCGCCTCCCGCCGGGCACCCCAATGCAGGCACGCCGCCGCGGCGCAGCCCTCATGACCGGCCTCCAACTTCCCGATCGGCGTCCCACGCCCGACCCGGCTTCCCGCCGAGACCGCTGCCTCGACCGGCTCGTAGGTGGTTCGCAACCCACCGGGATGGTCGATCGACACCACCGGCTTATCCGCGACCTTCCCGGCGAACACGACGATCCCGTCCCCGGCCGCCAACACCACCTGACCGGCCATACCTGCTAGATCGACTCCGCGGTGCCCGGGTAACCAATCGTGCTCGAGCTTGTCGAACCGCCGCTCGATCGATGGCCGCGGCTGCAACGGCCACCCGAACTGCCCGGCCGGAGCCGCCGCAACCGGCCGCTCCGCCGCACCCAGCAGAGCGGCTGCACCGATGACGACGAACACCGCCCGCCGTCCGCTGCGTCGACCGGCCGGCGCGCACTGTCCCGTGCCACCCGTGCCCGCCCTGCTGAAGCGATACATCCGAGATTCAGTGCGGAGGCAGCGGAAGCGGTACCTGCCGGACAAGATCCAACAGCCGGAGCAGATCACCGACAATGCGTGGCAAGTCACCCGCCGAACCGGTCCCCACCCCGAGCAGAGCTCCCGACCGCAACGGATCAGGACGCAGCAAGCCCGGCAAAGTTCCCAGGCCCGGGACCGGCTGAGCCGAGGCGCCCACCGAGCCCGTGCCCGCGGCGAGCACGGCCTCCCAACTGCTCGGTGCAGGGCGTGGTGGCAAGGACGCGTGGATATCGGCGGGAACAGGCGTAAACGGCCCGAACGTTTCCGGCGGCGTAGCCGCAGCGTTCGGAGCCATGACCAGTGAGCCTGCGAACAACAGGGGAATGAACATTGTCAGGAAAATGCTGATGCGATTCATTCCTCAACCCTCACTCGCCCACACCCCCGGCAGTACCCCCGATCCGCCGATTGTGGACAACATCCGCAACTGTGGACATCCCGCATTTCTCCTGCGCAGGAACCATTCGGGGAACCTTCTTCGAAGGCCGATTTAGCCGTGGGCCGCCCAAGACGTAGACTGATCGAGCGGTCTGTGCGTGCATGGGCCGACTTCGCGCGCCACCCCGTGCTTGTTCGCAACGGCGCTGTTCGAACCGGAGCTCAATTCGTTCGCGGCAGTGTATTTGCGGAGCAGGGAATCGTCGGCTGGTCCTGATCTTCGTGGTCGGGTCCGACGATTCGGAGGCGCCAGGGCAGTAGATCGCCGATCTGCTGCGTCAACCGGCAATGAAAGAGAGATACGGGAGCTATGGCTGTCGTAACAATGAAGCAGCTGCTCGACAGCGGCGCGCACTTCGGACACCAGACTCGACGCTGGAACCCGAAGATGAAGCGGTTCATCTTCACCGACCGCAACGGCATCTACATCATCGACCTGCAGCAGACGCTGACCTACATCGACAAGGCCTACGAGTTCGTCAAGGAGACCGTCGCCCACGGTGGCACCGTTCTCTTCGTCGGCACCAAGAAGCAGGCCCAGGAGTCGATCGCGGCCGAGGCGACTCGCGTCGGGATGCCCTACGTCAACCAGCGCTGGCTGGGTGGCATGCTCACCAACTTCTCCACCGTGCACAAGCGCCTGCAGCGCCTCAAGGAGCTCGAGGCCATGGAGCAGACCGGTGGCTTCGAGGGTCGCACCAAGAAGGAAATCCTCATGCTCACGCGTGAGATGAACAAGCTCGAGCGCACCCTCGGTGGTATCCGCGACATGGCCAAGGTGCCTTCGGCCATCTGGGTCGTCGACACCAACAAGGAGCACATCGCCGTCGGCGAGGCCCGCAAGCTGAACATCCCGGTCATCGCGATCCTGGACACCAACTGCGATCCCGACCTGGTCGACTACCCGATCCCGGGTAACGACGACGCGATCCGTTCCGCCGCTCTGCTCACCAAGGTCGTCGCCTCCGCGGTGGCCGAGGGTGTGCAGGCGCGGGCCGGCGTCTCCTCCGGTGACGAGAAGCCGGAAGCCGGCGCGGGCGAGCCGCTCGCCGAGTGGGAGCAGGAGCTGCTCGCGCAGGCTGCCCCCGCCGCTGCCGAGGCCGAGGCCCCCGCCGAGGTCGAGACCGCTGCTGACGCCGCGGTCGCCGAGGTTCCGCCGGCCACCACTCCGGCCGACTTCTGAGCCTCTCGACGGCTTTTGTTCACCTTGCCGGCCTCTTCCAGTACGGGAGAGGTCGGCAAGGTGGTGTTACCACCCATTGACAACACACAGGAGGATCGCCACCGATGGCGAACTACACCGCCGCTGACGTGAAGCGGCTGCGGGAGCTCACCGGCTCCGGGATGATGGACTGCAAGAACGCGCTGGTCGAGACCGAGGGTGATTTCGACAAGGCCGTCGAGGTGCTGCGCATCAAGGGCGCCAAGGACGTCGGCAAGCGTGCCGAGCGCGCCACCGCCGAAGGCCTGATCGCTGCCAAGGGTGGCGTGCTGGTCGAGATCAACTCCGAGACCGACTTCGTCGCCAAGAACGATGAGTTCCAGGGTCTGGCCGACAAGATCGTGACCGCTGCCGCGGCCGCGAAGCCGGCCGACCTGGACGCGCTCAAGGCCCTCGACCTCGGTGGCCAGACCGCCGACGACGCCCTGCAGGCGCTGGCCGCCAAGATCGGCGAGAAGCTCGAGCTGCGTCGCGTCGCTTCCTTCGACGGCCCGGTCGCCACTTACCTGCACAAGCGGGCCACCGACCTGCCGCCGGCCGTCGGCGTGCTGGTCGAGTTCCAGGGTGAGGGCGACGCTGCCGCCGAGGCCGCGCGTGCCGTCGGCATGCAGGTCGCCGCGCTCAAGGCCAAGTACCTGACCCGCGACGAGGTTCCGGCCGAGGTCGTGGACAACGAGCGTCGCATCGCCGAGGAGACCGCCCGCGAAGAGGGCAAGCCCGAGGCCGCGCTGCCGAAGATCACCGAGGGCCGCGTCAACGGCTTCTTCAAGGATGTCGTGCTGCTCGAGCAGTCGTCGGTCACCGACTCCAAGAAGACCGTCAAGGCCCTGCTGGAAGAGGCCGGTGTCACCGTGACCCGCTTCGCCCGCTTCGAGGTCGGACAGGCCTGATCTACCTTCGAGACCCCTCGCGCTCCGCATCGGTGTGCGAGGGGTTTCGGCTGTCCGGGCTTGCTTGCCCCCGATTCCTTGGTCTGACCGGGCGAGCCCGGCGGTTCGGAGGGGGCCTTTTGCCGCCGGGGAATCCGGATAAGGCAGGATAGGTTCGCTCTACGTTGCTGTCCGGCCGACTTGCTTGCCGTGAGACCGAATCCATCGCCGAAGGAGAAGTACACCCATGACGGACCCGGGGATCGACCGCCCAGGATATCGCCGGGTGCTGCTCAAACTAGGTGGGGAGATGTTCGGCGGCGGCACGGTCGGGCTTGATCCCGACGTCGTGCAGGCGGTCGCCGAGCAGATCGCCGAGGTCGTCGCCTCCGGTGTCCAGGTGGCCGTGGTGATCGGCGGCGGCAACTTCTTCCGTGGCGCCGAGCTCGAGGAACGCGGTATGGAGCGGGCCCGTTCGGACTACATGGGCATGCTCGGCACCGTGATGAACAGCCTTGCGCTGCAAGACTTTCTGCAGCAGCAGGGGGTTGACACCCGGGTGCAGACCGCGATCACCATGGGCCAGGTCGCCGAGCCGTACCTGCCGTTGCGGGCCAAGCGGCATCTGGAGAAGGGGCGCGTGGTCATCTTCGGCGCGGGGATGGGCATGCCGTATTTCTCCACCGACACCACCGCCGCCCAGCGCGCCTTGGAGATCGGCGCCGATGTGGTGCTGATGGCGAAGGCGGTCGACGGGGTGTTCACCGCCGACCCTCGGGTGGACACGAGCGCCACCATGTATACCGAGATCACCCATAAGGAAGTCATCGAGCGCGATCTGAAGGTCGCCGACGCGACGGCTTTCAGCTTGTGTATGGATAACCAGATGCCAATCCTGGTGTTCAATTTATTGACGAAGGGCAATATTGCCCGGGCGGTCGCCGGTGAGAAGATCGGCACATTGGTTCGGTCCTGACCCCGCGACCTGCGGATCATGACGCTGACGACGCTGTGGAGGAAACGGTCGTGATTGATGAAGCGCTCTTCGATGCCGAGGAGAAAATGGAGAAGGCTGTCTCGGTTGCGAAGGACGATCTAGGTGCCATCCGGACCGGTCGCGCGAACCCGGGCATGTTCTCCCGGATTGTCGTCGACTACTACGGGTCGCTGACTCCGATCACCCAGATGTCGAGCATCACGGTGCCGGAGCCGCGGATGGTGGTGATCAAGCCCTATGAGCAGGCGCAGATGGGTCCGATCGAGACCGCGATCCGCAATTCCGACCTCGGGGTGAACCCGACCAATAACGGTGACATCATCCGCATCTCGATCCCGCAGCTCACCGAGGAGCGCCGCAGGGAACTGGCCAAGCAGGCCAAGAGCAAGGGTGAAGACGCCAAGGTGTCGATCCGAAATGTCCGCCGCAAGGCCATGGACGAACTGTCGCGCATCCAGAAAGATGGCGAGGCGGGTGAGGATGAGGTCGGGCGCGCCGAAAAAGAGCTCGACAAGACCACCGCGAAGTACGTCGGCCAGATCGACGAGCTGGTCAAGCACAAGGAATCTGAACTGCTCGAGGTCTGACGCCCTCGGCGTATGCCGATGTCATCGGACGTGCCGGCATGAGCGATGGGCCCGGAGGCGGCAGCTTGCGTAACCACGTAGGGCACCGGGAATGCCGCCAATGGAAGACAGCCGAGCGCCCGCCTCCGGGCGGGGAACGAACGGAACGACGAGTGAGCGACGGGACAATCGTGGCCGAGAACGCCGCCGCGACCGGTGCGGCCGCAACGCCGCCGCCGGCGAACGGCACACCTGATGCAAAGCACGGGGACGTGCGTGACGCCGCGACCGCCGACAATGCCTCCGGTGGTGCGACCATCGACCAGGGTGCCGGCCCGGCCGACGCGACGACTTCTGAGGCCGTTCCGGCAGCGGCGAAGTCACGGGCGGGCCGGAACCTGCCCGCCGCGCTGGCCGTCGGCTTCGGCCTCGGGTTATCGCTCATCGCGATCCTGCTCTTCGTACCGAAGGTGTTCATCGGCGTTGCGGCCGCCGGCGTCGGCGTCGCCACCTGGGAGGTCGCCAAGCGGCTGCGCGAGGCCGACGTGCTGGTGCCGAGGATCCCGCTGATCGTCGGCGGCCAGGCGGTGTTCTGGCTCGGCTGGCCATGGGGCGCCAGCGGCGTCACGGGCGCTTTCGCCGCCACCACATTGGTCTGCATGGTGTGGCGCCTGTTCGATCACGGACTACAGACCGCGCCACGAAACTTCCTGCGTGACACCGCGATCGCGATCTTCACGCTGGCGTGGATCCCGCTGCTCGCCTCCTTCGCCACCCTGCTGCTGCTGGAACCGGACGGCAACCTGCGGGTGCTGACCTTCATGATCCTGGTGGTGTGCTCCGACGTCGGCGGCTACGTGGCGGGCGTGCTGTTCGGCCGCCATCCGATGGTGCCGTCGATCAGCCCGAAGAAGTCGTGGGAAGGCTTCGGCGGCTCACTGGTATTCAGCGTCATCGGCGGTCTGCTGACGGTCACCCTACTGCTGGATGCAAACTCGATGATCGGTGTGGTGCTCGGCATCGGCCTCGTCCTGGTCGCGACGGTCGGCGACCTCATCGAGTCGCAGATCAAACGGGAACTCGGCATCAAGGACATGGGCACTCTGCTGCCCGGTCACGGCGGCATCATGGACCGCCTCGATTCGATGCTGCCCTCGGCTTTCGTGTCCTGGCTGGTGCTTTCCACGTTCCTCTGACGCCCGACGCGTGCGTGCCGGGAGCGTCCGGATACGCTCGGCGCGTTGATCTTCGGACGGAGTGGCTGCAGTGGGATTGTTTCGTCATGTGCCCCAGCGTGATTCGGCAGTTTTGCCGCGTGACGCCGAGTTCGAGTTCCTGTCGGAGGGCGAGGGCAGCAGGCTACGTGAGACGGTGTACCGCGCCTTCGCCGAACGTGGCTTCGAGGTAACGGTTTTCGGCACGCACGTCACCGATGACTCGGGTAACGAGTTCGGTTTGTACAATATCGCGGCCGCATGCCACAACGCTGCCGAAGGTCCCGAGATCTGGTCCGCGCTGATCGAACGCCACGTCGATCTCGTACTGCACAGCATCGATGGGGCGACCGATACGTCTGCGATGCCGACCGCCGAGGTGTGGTCGCTGCTCTATCCCAAAGTGGCGGGCGAGCATCAACTGGCCACCGGCGGGGACTACGGCTATGCCGCCGAACTGGCTCCCGGTCTGCACGCGGCGCTCGCACTCGATCTGCCCGACAGCGTCCAGACGTTGCCGTGGCAGTCGCTGACCGACCTCGGCGATCTGGATCAGCTGCGGGCGCGGGCGATGGACAACCTGCGCGAGCTACCCATCGAGCAGCACGATGTCATCGAAGACGAGGACGGCACGCGATTCGATGTGGTCGCAGGCGACTCGTACCTGACCGCGTCCTGGGCGCTACTACTGGACGAACTGGTGGCGAAGCTCGTCGGTACGCCGCTCGGCGACGACGGTGCGCTGGTGGCGGTACCCTTCCGTCACCTGGTCGCCTTCCACGTCATCGAGGGTCCTCAGCTGATCCCGTCACTGAACGCTATGGCTGGATTCGCGGCCGCCGAATACGCGGACCAGCCCGGCGCGATCAGCCCCTATGTGTTCTGGTGGCGTCTGGGACGGTGGACTCAGCTCACCCGGATCGAGGACGAAGGTCTGGCCATCGTCGTCGACGAAGAGTTTCACGAGGTGCTGGAGCGCATGGTCGGCCACTAGCCACTCACGGGCGCTTGGCGACCCGCCTGAGCTGCACGATGCGGACGCCGCCGACGAGCGCCATCACCAAGGCGCCCGCGATCACCGACAAGAGCACCAGGATTCCGACCGGCAGCGAGAAATCCCAGAACAGCAGGTCCACTCTTTGCTGTTCGAGGTTCTGCAGGATGAAGGTCAGCACCAGGATGCCGATCAGCGCCGCGACGATGAGGCCGATCCAGGTGTATCCGGTCCGGGACTTCGCCAAGGTCCTGGCGACGGGCTTCGGCGGTGTGGGAGGGACAACAGGTTCTGTCGGCCGACCGAGCTGCGGTTCGGACGGCTCCTCAGCGTGGCTCGTCATGGTCCGATCATTGTCGATCGCTATGATCCGCGCACGTATTTGTGCGCGGGGGATCCGTATGTCGCCGGATCGGAATCTGCCTGCCTTTCGGCACTGTGATCCGAGCCTCGAGCAGTGACCTTCGTCGCGTCGGGCGTCGCGATCGTCACCTTCGGTCGGCAGCGAGCCCAAGGGATGGGACACTGGAGAAATTATGACCGTCTCCCTTCCGCTTGTCTTCGATGCTCCGCGCCGTGGTATGCCCCCTCGGCACCTCGCCGACCTCGATGCCGACGGCCGTCGCGCGGCGGTCGAGGAACTGGGACTGCCGAAGTTCCGAGCGGACCAGATCGCCAGGCAGTACTACGGCCGCCTGCAAGCCGACCCCGAGCAGATGACGGATCTGCCCGCGCCGGTGCGCGAGAAAATCGGCGAGGCACTCTTCCCTCCGCTCATGTCGGTCGTGAAGCACGTGGGATGTGACGCGGGCGAGACGCGAAAGACCTTGTGGCGAGCAGGCGACGGCACCCTCCTCGAGAGCGTCCTCATGCGCTACCCGGACCGCGCCACCCTCTGCATCTCCAGCCAAGCAGGTTGCGGCATGGCCTGCCCGTTCTGCGCCACCGGCCAGGGCGGCCTGAACCGCAACCTGTCCACAGCCGAGATCGTCGATCAGGTCCGCGCAGCTGCCGCGGCCATGCGCGACGGCGAGGTTGCGGGCGGACCCGGTCGACTCTCCAACATCGTGTTCATGGGCATGGGTGAACCCCTGGCCAACTACAAGCGCGTGGTCGCCGCCGTCCGCCGGATCACCTCTCCGGCCCCGGACGGCTTCGGCATCTCCCAGCGCAACGTCGTTGTCTCCACCGTCGGCCTGGCTCCCGCCATCCGCAAGCTCGCCGACGAGGACCTCTCGGTGACCCTGGCGGTCTCGCTGCACACTCCCGACGACGAGCTGCGCGACACCCTGGTTCCGGTCAACAACCGCTGGCCGGTGGCCGAGGTCCTCGATGCCGCGCGTTACTACGCCGACAAGAGCGGCCGCCGCGTCTCGATCGAGTACGCGTTGATCCGCGATATCAATGATCAGCCGTGGCGTGCGGACATGTTGGGTCAGAAGCTGCACAAGGCACTCGGTTCGCGCGTGCACGTCAATGTCATCCCGCTGAACCCGACCCCGGGTAGCAAGTGGGACGCGAGCCCCAAGCCTGTTGAAGCCGAGTTCGTCCGGCGCGTCAACGCCCAGGGCGTTCCGTGTACCGTGCGCGATACCCGTGGCCAGGAAATCGCCGCTGCCTGTGGGCAATTGGCTGCCGAAGGATAGTCTGCGCGGCGCTTCGGATCGAGCCGGAGTCGGTTGTTTCGCAGTGCGGGGGTCGCAGGGCCCTGTGCCGTGCCGGTGAACCGCGACGTGCGTTAGTGAACGTGCGTCGGTGGGCGCCAGGACGACGCCGCGGCGCTCGACGAGGTAGTTCTCCATGAACGACGCCCGGTCGCAGAATCGTCGCAGGAACCAACGCGGCGTGGGAACCGCGGTCAGCGAGCGTGTAGCCGGCATGCCAGAGCCGGAGTACTGCCAGACCTGTGGGATCGGTGCGACAGCAGTTCTGTACGAGGGAGCTGATTGATCGGGCGGGCAACCCGGTTTCCTGCACCGCTGTGGACGGGCGATGTTTCCGATTTCCGGTTACGCTCCGCAGCATGACGCTCTCGACCCGGTCGGATGGTGGAATCGTGCTCGGGCTGTCTTGCGGACAGCCCGGCGGCAGCGCGGAGCTCCTGCTGACAGCCGCGCTGTCCGCCGCCAGGGAAGGCGGGATGGACGCGCGGCTCGTCAGGCTCGACGACCTGGAGATCGCACCCGGTCCGAACACCGGAACAGCCGACGACACGGCGTGGTTCTGGGAGCAGCTCATCGAGTGTGATGCTCTGATCGTCGCGGTCCCGGTGCTGACCAGGACCATCCCCGGCCGCCTCAAACTGCTCGCCGACCGTATCCTCGGCCCCAACGCCGACGCCGCCATCACCACCGAGCTGCTGCGCCTGCAGGCCTCCGGTGTAACTCCCGCAGTGTCCTTCCGCGTGGACGAACGTGTCCTCAGGCCACGAGTAGCCGGATTCATCGCTGTCGGAGGGTCTTTGACGCCGCGCTGGACCACATTGGCACTGCCGCTCCTGCACACGCTGACCTTCTCCATGCGGATCGCAGTGGTCGATCAGGTGCAGTTCGCGGGCGCAGGCATGCCTCGATCCATCGTGCTCGACGACAGCGCAATCGCGCGGGCAACCCAGCTCGGCCGCAATGTGACGGGGCAGATCGGCGTGCATTTCGAGGACGCGAAGTACCTCGGTGACAAGCCCGGCCTGTGCCCCTCGTGCCACCTGGATGTTTTCGTACTACGCGGCCAGGAAGCCGAGTGCGCGACCTGCGGGGCGAGCGGCGAACTCGTCGTGGTCGACGGCGCGGTCACTGTGCGCTTCCCTGGCGGCGAGGCTCGTGGCTCCGTGACGTCGATGGAGGAGCTGCGCGACCACTTCTTCGAGATCCAGCAGACCGCGGCAGGCCAGGGTGCGCAGGCGGACGAGATAGCTCGGCGCGCAAAGATTTATGAGCCGTCTGCATTCACCGTCCGCCCTGAGCGGTAGCAGTGAACTCTGCCAGGTTTCCCTGATACCGATCCGAGCGCTCGTCTTACTCGACAATTCGAGCACGATGGCGGAGGCAGGTACCGGATCCGGTCTACTCAGCTCGGACAACAACGACCGGACAGCAAAAGCCTGCGGGGAGGCGTACGCCGAGTACAGGGTTCTGCCACTGGGGCCGCAGCGCGTGATGCTGGAAGCGGACGGGGATTGCGTGTCCCGACGTGTACGACTTCGAGGGCCGGAAGGTTCCGCGCTGCAGTCCGCGTAGTTGAACCAGCCAGGTGGACGCGCCGCTTTCGACAAGGCGATCCAAGATATGAAGCGGATGCTCGGGTGAGTTCACCACAGTTGTGCGCCAGCCGTTGCCTTCGCAGATTTTCACCGATCCAGAGCACGACCGAACCCGCGAATTCATGCGGGCGGTGCTGGACGGACACTGACTAATGGGCTTGGCGAGAAGGTATCTCGCCAAGCCCAGGGGCATAGGCGCAGGCCGGCCGGTGGCGGGTGTCGGATCTTCTCCCAGGGGGCGGGGGTGTTCGGTAGGGTCCAGCCCGGGTCGTAGATGGTGTGCGCTTGCAGGCAGCGGTCAGCGAGACCTGTTCCGCCTCCGGTGTGCGCACCGATGGCACGCCGACATCGGCGAAGTCGGCCACGGTGAGTTGGGTCAGCAGGAAGGCGTTACGCAGTCAGCGAAGGTCGTCGGGCAGCACGCGGAATGACTTGTGTTCGGTGAGTGGCGTCAGGGCTCGGAAGTCTCGTCGGTCGAGGGTGAGCACCGCGTCGGTTTCGTAGTCAGCGGCTAAGGCGACCATGACTGCGTCCGCGAGGTCAAGACGCAAGTCGGGGTAGAGCCTGCGGACGGCATTGGCCTGATCCAACACATCAGGTGTCACGGTGGCGATCTCGAAACGCCCCGTGCGAGCCTGAGCGCTGAGATCCTCGATCATCTCCGTTGCGATCCGTCGCCCCAGTACCCGGCGGGCGACATGGTCGACCTCGGCGAGTGCGAGTGGTGACAGCACGACCAGACCGGCCTGGTCGAGGGTATGAAAGGCCCCATCGCTGTCCGGTGACGAGGTGTCGAATGCGGCAATCAGCCCGGATGTGTCGGCTATGACGATTCCGGGCCCCTCGATATCGACTGTCACGGGCGTTCCGGGTTGTCGCCGAAATCATCGGCGAGGTACTCGTCGACACGCTCGGCGAGGGTCGGATCGCCGCTGGCGAAACGCCTCAGGCGGAGCGGTTCCGATCGCCGTTGCATCCGCAGCGCGGCAAGATGTATCGCATTGCGGATGATCTCCGCCTCACTGACGTTGCTCTGTGCGGCAGCCTCTTTGATGATGGCCAGGTCGTTGGCATCGGCGTAGACCATCGTACGTTTTAGAGCCATATGAGTATTGTGGCATATATGTGTAGGCGGTCCCTGCTCGCGGGATTCAGCGGCCAGGAAATCGCCGCCGTCCAGGAACTAGGATCGGCGGATGAGCGCCGAGGAGCTGCGTCATCCGGCAACGGAAATGGGCAGGCTGCGGGTAACTGTCCGGAGTCCGGTTCGGCAGCTCTCACCTACGTTGGCACCTCTGTGGCCGGCGCTGCATGAAAGATTCTCGGCGGGGCGGTCGGTGCAGCGCATGCGGGTGGGACCGCTGGACGCCGAGCAGCAAGGCACAATCGCGGATCTGTTCGGCGCTGTGCGACTGCCGGGCGAATATGCCACCGTCTCGCTGACCGACCTTGATGCTGTACTCAACGATGTAATCGGCTGCGCCGCCTACGAAGTCGTCGAGCAACTGGTGGGGCCGATCGGCGATCGTGCCGCCGAACGTCGAAGCGCGGCCGCAGAGCGAAACCGCTTGTGGGCGTGGCTGTCCGGACATAATGTCGTGCGAGCATCGCCCGCTCTGGAGACCTGGGTCGCATCGACGCGGCGGAATGGACTAATCGAAAGATCGTTGGTGGGGCTCGGTATGGCGAGTTCGAGCGTTCGTAGATCTCCATGTGAGCGAAGAGGCCCTGCCGATCTACCTCGAGAAGACCCAGCCGCCATCGCTTAGACCACGTGCGCGGGGGTCTCTGGGGTTGGGCTCATCGTGTGTTTGCTGGAGCTGTGCTGCGGTGTGCCGCGAACGACTCACATAGGCGGCTTTCGCGGACTACCGTCATGATCCATGACGCGTCGTAGCCGGTGGTTCGGAGCGATCGCTCTTCCCGCGGTCGCGCTCCTTGTGAGCTGCAGCTCGCCGGCCATCGATGGGGCAGGCGGTGCCACGTTGACGACGGCGAATCTCGCGCCCAACCAGGTTGTCGGCCTCGCGCTGCCAGACCGTGCCATAGAAGTTGCCGTCGAGAAACTGGACGGCCTGGTCGATTCGTTGATGGCGGACACGAAGATTCCGGGTATGGCAGTCGCTGTCGTGCATGGCGGGAAGGCGGTGTACAGCAAGGGTTTCGGCGTCCGTGAAGTCGGACGCGACGATAAAGTGGATTCCGACACGGTGTTTCAGCTTGCTTCGGTGTCCAAGTCGCTTGCGGCGACCGTGGTGGCGCATCAGGTGGGGGCGGGATCGGTCGGGTGGGATACGCCGGTCGTGTCGAAGCTGCCATGGTTTGCGTTGCGCGATCCATATGTCACTGCGAATGTCACGATCGGTGACCTTTTCGCGCATCGCAGCGGGCTGCCCGACCATGCGGGTGATCGCTTGGAGGATCTGGGTTACGACCGCAGGCAAGTGCTCGACAAACTGCGTATGGACCCGCTCGATCCGTTTCGAATTACCTACCACTACACCAACTTCGGCTTGACTGCCGCAGCCGAGGCCGTCGCGGAGGCCGCAGGCGCCGAGTGGGCCCAGCTGTCGGCCGACGTCCTCTACACCCCACTCGGAATGAGCTCCACCAGTTCACGATTCGATGATTACAAAGCGAGATCTAATCGGGCGGTGGGGCATATGTCGGTCGATGGGGAGTGGGTCGCGCAGGCGGTGCGAAATCCGGATGCGCAGGCACCTGCGGGCGGAGCCAGCTCTTCGGTGCGCGATATGGCGCAGTGGCTTGCCATGATGCTCGGCACTGGTGCGATCGGCGGGAAGGTGATCGCGCCCGAGTCGGCGCTATTGCCTGCGATCACACCGCAAGTGATCTCGGGCCCGCCGACCGCGCCCGATGCGCGGGCGGGTTTCTACGGGTATGGGTTCAACGTGTCCAGTACCTCGGCTGGTCGCGTCACTTATAGTCACTCGGGCGCTTTCTCGTTGGGGGCGGCTACCAACTTTCTGGTGATACCGTCGGCGGAGGTGGCCATTGTCGCGCTGACCAATACCGCGCCGATCGGAGTTCCGGAAACCCTGACCGCCGAGTTCGCCGACCTCGTGCAATACGGCAAGGTGCGCGAAGACTGGCGTGCGCTCTACCAGCATGTTTTCGCGGGGATGGCTGAGCCGGAGGGGGAGTTGTTCGGCAAACAGCCGCCTGCGAATCCGGCAGCGCCGCAACCACTTGCGTCTTATGGCGGGACTTATGCGAACGACTATTGGGGACCGGCCGTGGTGTCGGATGCCGGCGGGACGCTGGTGCTCGCACTGGGTCCTGCTGGACGGACTTATCCGTTGAAACACTGGGACGGAGACACATTCGTCTTCACGCTGAGTGACGAGAACGCCCCGCCAGGGACCATATCCAAGGCGACGTTCACGGCCGACGCGCTCACACTCGAGTATTTCGACGAGGACGGACTCGGGACGTTCAAGCGATGATGTTCGGCTGTTCTGGGTACGCGCGGCGTGAGAATCTCTGGTCGGGAGGTTACGGACGCGTTCTTAGGTTAGGTGCAGGTCGGTGCCCAGCCCTGCTTGCGGCGGGAAGCTCAATTACTGGCGAACGTAGTTGAGCTTCTTCATTCAAACTCAAATAAGAGCGGCCTGGGTGGAGTTTGCGCAGCTTGAATTCTCCCATCTTTCCTGTGACCGGCACGTGCGCAACGTTAGATGGCGCAAGTCTGGTCTGGTCACCAAGGGACCTGCAAGGGGCAGCCCGCAGGCAGAGGAGTCGGCTGAGTCCGACCGACGCTCTAGCGGTAATTCTTCGCAGGCCGGTTCGTCGCCGCACGCCGCTCGGCCTGCTGCGCCTTGATGCGCTCGTTTTCCTTCAGCACCGCGGCGTAGCTTTCGCGCTCGCGGATCAGCCACTCCGGCGGGTCAGCGAGCAGGGCGGCGATTTCATCGGTGGTGAGGGCATCGGAGACGTCGGCGCGGGCGAGGCCGGTGTTGGAGACGCCGAGTTTGCGGGCGACCACGTCGCGGGGGAAGGGGCCGGTGCGGCGGAGTTCGGTCAGCCATTCCGGGGGATTGGTGCGGAGCTCTTCGAGGTCGGCACGTGAGATCGGCGAGTTCCGGAATTCTTCGGGCGCCGCCGGAAGATAGATGCCGAGCTTGTTCGCCGCGGTCAGCGGCTTCATGGTCTGCGGTTTCTTGTCCGGGCTCACCGATACAGCCTAATGGGCGTCGTCGGAGGTAGTTCGTTCGGAGTCTGCTCCGGAGCGAAGGTGAGGTGGCTGTCCGAAGGTCGGCAGGCGGTGCGGTTCGTCTGGAACCTGCGCCGGTCCCTCGGCAATCGCCCGATGCGCGCCACTGGGAGCAGTTCGTCCGGAGTCCGTGGCGCGCGGGAGGGTACGCCGGACAGCCGTGTGTCTGCCCCCGCTCGCAGGTCGTGACCAGGTCGGGCAATACCCTTGACCGAATGAGCCGGTTCGAGTCCATCGACGTAGCGCGGCTGCGCTGGTTTGTTGCGGTTGCCGAAGAACTGCACTTCGCGCGGGCGGCGAAGTCGCTGAACATCGCGCGCCAAAAGTTGAGCCAGACGGTCATCGATCTGGAACACGAACTCGGGACCAAGCTGTTCGTGCCGGGGGCACAGCCGACGCAGCTGACCGACGACGGACATGAACTGCTGCAGGAGGCGCGGGAGCTGATCGCTCGCGCCGATGAGCGCGCCGCAGCGCCGGTCACCACGGATGTGCCTGGCCTGCGTGTCGGTTTCGTGCCTGGCGTCACGGTGTCCAAATGGACCCGGATCTGGGGTGAGCGATTCCCGCATACTCCGCTCGAAGTGGTCGCGATCGCGGCGGCCGAGCAGTCGGCGGCGCTGCATGACGGGCGCGTCGATCTCTGCTTCGTTCGCCTGCCCTTCGACCGGGACGGCATGAGCGCGATTTCGCTCTACCGCGAGCTACCCGTCGCCGTGGTGTCCAAAGACCATCCGCTCTCGGTGTTCGAGCAGGTGAGCACGCCGGACCTGGCCGACGAACAGCAGCACGACGCCACCGATATCGATGCGGCAGGAAGCACCATCGAGCTCGTTGCGGCAGTGGGCGGCTTCGCTATCGTCCCGCATTCGATTGCCCGCCTGCATGCCCGCCGCGACCTCGTATACCGAACAGTCACCGACGTCCCCGTTACCGAGATCGTGTTGGCCTGGCCTACCGATCGGACCACCGAACCGGTCGAAGAGTTCGTGGGGATCGTCCGCGGCCGCTCGGAACGAAGCTCGCGATCGCCTGCCGCGCGCAGCAAGCCGGCGCAGCAATCCAAACGGACACCACCGAAACGAGCCACCGGTGGGCGCCCTACCCCCTCCAAGAAGAAGCCCGCCAAGCGCCGGGGGCGCTGACGCGCTCGGTGCAGTCGGTTGCCGAGTACGAGGTCGCCCGGCGGGGGTTTCTACGGTGGTCGAGCAGTTGGCCTGCGACACAGTCGAACTCGCCCATTGTGCCATCGCCCGAGTGCTCGAACAGCCGCGGTCATGGCCGCCCCCATGCGTTGTTCCAGCGATACCCATGTACTGATCAGCACCGAGCCGGTGATCGGATGAGAATCCTTTCCGACCGCTTATGTCTCTCATACTTGTGTCGGCAACACCGTCGGCACGAGATCGGGAGGTTGTCGTGATTATTGCCGCCATTGTCGTTGGTGTGCTTGCGGTCTGTGCGTGCAGTGTTGCCGTGCTGCGGAGGCGGGGGCGGTCCCGTGGCTGACGTGCGCTGGCCGGATGAGCATCTGGTTGCTGCGGCGCAGTCGGGGGATACCGAATCGATTACCGCCCTGGTGTCAGGGGCGCATCCGCATGTCCGGCGGTTCGCCTACTCGCTGTGTGCTACGCCGGAGGACGCCGAGGATGCTGCGCAGGAGGCGCTGATCATCCTGTATCGCAAGATCGGGACGTTGCGCGCGTCGGGGGCTCTGGCGTCGTGGATGTTTCGGATCGTTCGCAACGAATGTCTGCGCCAGTTGCGGCTGATGTCGCGCCGCTCCGAACCGGTCTTCGACGAAGGCACGGTGTCTGCGGAGGACGCGGCGATGCATCGCCTGGAAGCCGAGCGGGTCGCGGCGGCCATTGCGGCGCTGCCGGGCGACCAACGACGCGTGCTGATCATGCGTGACATACAGGGCTACAGCGGCCGCATGGTCGCCGATCTACTCGGCCTCAGCACCGCGGCGATGAAATCGCGGCTGCACCGCGCCAGGTCCGCCGTGCATCACACATTGCAGGATCCGATGTTCGGAGGCCGAGAATGACCGCCGAGCCGAGCTATTCCAGCAGGTCGGTGCCCCGTCACTTGGCCCGCGGGGCTATGGGATTCGGTGCCTTGATCGGCTCGGTGGCGTTGCTACCGCTGACCGGACCGATCAGCTTGCTACTGGCACCGGTCGGTTTGGTTGCGTTGCGCGGTTGCCCGACCTGCTGGGCGATCGGGTTGGCTCAAACCATCTCGATGGGCCGTTTGGAACGGTCCTGCGTCGACGGCCGCTGTGAACTGACGGTCGCGGGTTCCCGCGCGGGCGGCGAGGGTCCTGCATCGCAATGATCCAGCCGGACCCCGACGCGGGTTGTCCGTGTCGGGGTAGCGGCTGCCGGTTCCGGCTCCTATTGCTCTGCGGGGCAGAGCATTTCGATGGGGGGCACCGTGGCCGCCTGCACCTCGGTGCAATGTCACTATGGCGCGTCGTCGCAGTTGGCGACGACGGCAACAGCCTCGGCGCGGAACTAGCGCGGCTTGCGACGCAGAATCGTGTCGCGGATCAGAATGCCCGCGATGGCAACAGCGAAGCCGACGAGGAAGACGTCTTCGACCCGACCTTTGTGGTTGCCGATGGTCATGGCCAGCAGGATCAACGCGACGATCCAGCCTGCGGCACGGAAGGTCCGGCGGGACTCGCCGCTCCAACCCCAGGCGGCGGACGGAACCTCGGCGGTATCCACACGGGTGAGGACGCCGCTGTCACTGTGGGTGGTTTCGAGTTCCGTGGCGGCCACGATCGCTCCTTGGTGGGTCGAATACTTGTCGATATCGTGGCATACGACCGGTCGTCGTAGCCAGCAGGCCCTGCCACAATGGGGCCGTGTCCGACATTGTGAGAGTCCTACTGCTCGGCAGCACCGGTTCCATCGGGACCCAAGCGCTCGAGGTGATCGCGGCCAATCCCGACAAGTTCGAGGTGGTCGGCTTGGCCGCCCGCGGTGGCAACACCGAGTTGCTTGCCGCGCAGATGGCTGCGACCAACACTCGCAATGTCGCTGTCGCCGACCCGACCGCGGCACAGCAGCTCGACCTCGCCCTCGGTGGTCCAGGTGCGGTGACCGAGCTGGTGCGCCGCACCGAGGCCGATGTGGTGCTCAACGCATTGGTCGGCTCGCTCGGCCTGGAGCCGACCCTCGCCACGTTGCAGTCGGGCACCAGGCTCGCGTTGGCGAACAAGGAGTCGCTGGTTGCTGGTGGCTCGCTGGTGACGCGTGCGGCGGCCCCCGGCCAGATCGTTCCGGTCGATTCGGAGCATTCGGCGCTCGCGCAGTGCCTGCGCGGAGGTCGGGCCGACGAGGTCGACCGCCTGATCTTGACCGCGTCGGGCGGTCCGTTCCGCGGCTGGACCGCCGAAATGCTCGAATCGGTGAACCCCGCCGAGGCGAAGGCACATCCGACCTGGTCGATGGGTTTGATGAACACGTTGAATTCGGCGTCGCTGGTGAACAAGGGTCTGGAACTGATCGAAACCCATCTGCTGTTCGGCATTGCCTACGACCGCATCGACGTCACTGTGCATCCGCAGTCGATCGTGCACTCCATGGTCACCTTCACCGACGGCTCCACCCTGGCGCAGGCCAGCCCGCCGGACATGAAGCTGCCCATCGCACTGGCGCTCGGCTGGCCGGATCGGGTGCCCGGCGCCGCCGCGGCCTGCGATTTCAGCACCGCATCGACGTGGGAATTCGAGCCGGTCGACAACGCGGTGTTCCCTGCTGTCGAGCTGGCCAGGCAGGCGGGCATGGCGGGCGGCAGCGTCACGGCGGTCTACAACGCGGCCAATGAGGTTGCGGTGCAAGCCTTCCTGGACGGCGCCATTCGCTTCCCCGACATCGTGCGCACCGTTGCGCGCGCGGTCGACGCGGCGCAACAGTGGCGCGCCGAACCCGAAACGCTGCACGAGGTGCTGGCTGCCGACACCTGGGCACGGGACTATGCCAGGGCGCTCGTCAACGCCTGACCGACACACTTCCAGGCAATCGCCGACGCGCTCCGCGCCGAGCGGTCCGGCACGCGGGCCGACGCGGGACAACTCGGGATGCGCAGGCAGGTCGGTGCATCCGCAATGGGCGCAGGTTCGACGGGATCGGGCGCGCCGCGTTACGGCGGCCTGGCAGACTGAGCCGTGAGGGTCGGTCGAGGTCCGGTTACTGTTGTCGGAGTGCTCGCGACCACCACCGGCCGCGTGCGTGCGGTACTCGCGGCTGCGGTCGCATTTCATCGAGGCGAGCTGCGCAATGCAGGAGGGCTGTAAACCACATGGTGTTCGCGTTGGGGTTCGTGCTGTTCGCCCTCTGCATCACGATATCGGTCGCGTTGCACGAATGCGGGCACATGTGGGCCGCGCAGGCGACCGGCATGAAGGTGCGTCGCTACTTTGTCGGCTTCGGCCCGAAGATCTTCTCCTTCCGGCGCGGTGAGACCGAGTACGGCCTCAAGGCGCTGCCGCTGGGTGGTTTCTGCGATATCGCGGGCATGACCGCGCTGGATGAGCTGGCGCCGGAGGATCTCGACCGGGCGATGTACCGGCAGGCCACCTGGAAGCGCCTGGTGGTGATGTCCGGCGGCATTGCGATGAACTTCCTGCTCGGCTTCATCCTGGTGGTCATCCTCGCTATCGGCTGGGGTCTGCCGCGCTTCGATCAGCCGCCCGCCACCACCATCGGCAAGATGAGCTGCGTCGCGCAGCAGAATGTGGACGGCACGCTGCAGGCGTGCAGCGGCGCCGGCCCGGCACAGCAGGCCGGCCTGCAGACCGGCGATGTGGTGTCCGCGGTCAACGGGGTGAAGGTAAAGACCTGGCCGGAGTTCCAGGCCGAAACCCAGAAGCAGAACGGACCGTTCGCCTACACCGTCGAACGTGACGGGCAGACTCTCACCATTCCGGTCAACCCGGAGCGGGTGACGCGCTATCCGGCCGATGGCGGGCCCGGACGTGAGGTAAGCGCGGTCGGCGTCGGCTCCGAGTACTACGAACCCGTGAAATACAATGTGCTGGCTGCGATTCCGGCCGCAGGTGCATTCACCGGCGACATGTTCGTGCGCACGCTCCAGTCGCTGGCTCAGATGCCGCAGAAGGTGACGGCGCTGTGGACCGCGGTGACCGGCGGCGAGCGTGACCCGGAAACCCCGGTCAGCGTCTACGGTGCGAGCAAGATCGGCGGCGAGACCGCCGAGCGTGGGCTCTGGAACCTGTTCATTCTGGTCTTGGCCAGTCTGAATTTCTTCCTCGGCGCATTCAACATCCTGCCGCTGCTGCCGCTGGACGGCGGGCATATCGCCGTCGTGCTGTACGAGAAGCTTCGTAATTCCATCCGCGGCCTGAAGGGTCTCGCGCCCGGTGCCCCTGTCGACTACATGAAGCTGCTACCGGCGACCTACGTCGCAGTGGTGATCGGGGGTGCGTACATGGTGCTCACCCTGGTCGCCGACATCATCAACCCCATCAAGTTGTTCCCCTGACGTCGACACCGCCGACCCACTTCAGCTGTTCGCCCTGACGCGGTACCCTGTCGCGGGCACCGGGGGACAGCAACATGTCATGGTCGTCACAGGGGCAGCGGCTGCCGCGCGACTAAGCTCGGTAGGCGAACGGCTCACCAGAACGCACGAAAGTAGGCAGCCGGAAGTGACCAGCACAATCGGATTGGGGATGCCGACCGCACCTGCGGCCGTCCTCGCGCCACGTCGCAAGACCCGCCAGCTGGTGGTTGGCGGCGTCGGAGTCGGCAGCGATCATCCGATCTCGGTGCAGTCGATGACCACCACCAAGACCCACGACATCAACGCGACCCTGCAGCAGATCGCGGAGCTGACCGCCTCGGGGTGCGACATCGTGCGTGTGGCTTGTCCCCGCCAGGAGGATGCCGACGCGCTCGCCACCATCGCGCGCAAGAGCCAGATCCCGGTCATCGCCGACATCCACTTCCAGCCGCGCTACATCTTCGCTGCGATAGACGCGGGCTGTGCGGCGGTGCGTGTCAACCCCGGCAACATCAAAGAGTTCGACGGTCGCGTCGGCGAGGTCGCGAAAGCCGCAGGCGCCGCGGGCATTCCGATTCGCATCGGGGTGAACGCCGGTTCGCTGGACAAGCGGATGCTGGAGAAGTACGGCAAGGCGACCCCGGAGGCGCTCGTCGAGTCGGCGCTGTGGGAAGCGAGCCTGTTCGAGGAGCACGGCTTCGGCGATATCAAGATCTCGGTCAAGCACAACGACCCGGTGATCATGGTCGAGGCATACCGGCAGCTCGCCGCGCAGTCCGACTACCCGTTGCACCTCGGTGTGACCGAGGCAGGCCCGGCATTCCAGGGCACGATCAAGTCGGCGGTGGCGTTCGGTGCACTGCTGTCGGAGGGCATCGGTGACACGATCCGGGTGTCGCTGTCCGCACCGCCCGCGGAAGAGGTCAAGGTCGGCGGGCAGATCCTGCAGTCGCTGAACCTGCGCCCGCGCAAGCTGGAGATCGTGTCGTGCCCGTCCTGCGGCCGCGCCCAAGTGGATGTGTACACCCTGGCCAACGAGGTGACCGCCGGGCTGGAGGGCATGGAAGTGCCGCTGCGCGTCGCAGTGATGGGCTGTGTGGTGAACGGTCCCGGTGAGGCCCGTGAAGCCGACCTCGGCGTCGCATCCGGCAACGGCAAGGGCCAGATCTTCGTCAAGGGTGAGGTCATCAAGACGGTGCCGGAGGCATTGATCGTGGAGACGCTGATCGAGGAGGCCATGCGCTTGGCCGAGCAGATGGGCGAGGACGCGGGTGCGGGGGAACCGGTCGTCACGGTCGGCTAGGTGTTGCTATTCGGCATCGGCATACCACATCTGCCCGATTCGTGGCAGGCTGTCATTCGTGCGGAGTCTGCTGGAGCCGACGCGACGGGCGAAATTTGCCCCCGCGCGTCAGCTCGCGAACCGGGATCTGGCACAGGTCCTGAGAGTGCTCGATACCGATCCGGTCGCCTCGTGCATGGTCGCCGCGCGGTTGCAGGAGTTCGGGCTGGAAACCGGTAGCGGGCTGGGCGAGCTATGGAGTCGTGGCGGCCCGTCGGAGTCGCTGTGCTTCTCCGGGGCGAACATGGTGCCGCTGCGTGGCGATCAGGACGCGTTGCGCGCCTTCGCCGATCGGGCAGTGCGCTGGCCACGCGTGTGCTCCTCGGTGGTCGGGCGTCGAGAGCTGGCGCTGCCGCTGTGGGAGATGCTCGCCTCGCATTGGGGACCGGAGCGGGAGGTGCGTGGTGAGCAGCCGCTGCTCGCACTCGGCCAGCCCGCGATCGCGACCGCTGACCTCGAGGTCCGCCGGGTCCGGCCCGACGAATTGGACCGCTATCTCAACGCGGCCATCGCCATGTTCATCGAGGAGGTCGGCGTCGACCCGCGTGCGGGCGATGGCGGTCGTGGCTACCGTCGCCGGATCGCGAGTCTGATCGGCTCCGGTCGGGCGTGGGCGCGGTTCGAGGACGGCGAGGTCGTCTTCAAGGCCGAGGTCGGCTCGCTGTCTCGGCGCACCGGCCAGATCCAGGGCGTATGGGTGCATCCAGAACGCCGCGGCGCGGGGCTCGGCACCGGCGGCACGGCAACGGTCGCCAATGCGGTGGTCGCCTCCGGGCGGACCGCAAGCCTGTATGTGAACGACTACAACAACATTGCCCGCCGGGCCTACAGCCGGGTCGGCTTCCGCCAGATCGCTACCTTCGCCACGGTGCTGCTCGATTGAACTTCGGCCGAACGTCGGTGCGCCACAGGCGTTTGCTCGCAATTGGCTATTACCATCGGTGCCGATGTCGACTCGCATGCTCATCTCGCTGGCCGTCGCGGTGCTCGCCGCTGCGGGAACCGGCTGTTCGGCGCGCCCGCAGGGGCCGGTCGCCGCGGCCGATGCTTTCGTCTCGGCTTTCTCGAGCCGCGACCTCGACACGGCGGCACAGCTCACCAGCCAACCCGAGAAGGCAACCGCCGCACTGAGTTCCGCATGGGATCAGCTCCAAGCCGAGCAGTTGATCGCGCACACCGGCGCGGCCAGGGTCACCGGCGACACCGCGACTGTCGACTACACCTACGAGTGGCTGCTGCCCAAGAACCGGACCTGGCGCTACACCGGCCAGCTGCAGATGGGGCGCAGCGACGGGCGCTGGATGGTGCGCTGGACTTCCTCGGATATCCATCCGAAGCTCGGCAACACCCAGACCATGGCCCTGCGTGCCAACCCCGCGCCCCGCGCCAGGGTCAACGAGCAGTCCGGCAGCGACGTGCTGGTGCCCGGCAAAGTCTCCCGTGTCCTGTTCACCGCGACTGCCAGCTCTGACCAGGACTTCGTGGCGACGTCACTGGCCACGGCGCTGCACCGGTTCGACGAGCGGCTCACCCCGGCGGCCATCCTGGGTGCGGCGAGATCCGCCAACGGCGCCTATACCGTTGCGCTGTTGAGCGAGAACGAATTCGACGAGGTGAGCGCGGACCTGATCGGATTGCCCGGTGTGACGGTGACCCAGCAATGGGACATGGTCGCCATCGACCGGAATTTCGCGCCGGATCTGCTCGCGCAGGTGCGCAAGACGGTGATCGCCGAGGTGGACGGCAAGGCGGGGTGGAGCGTCGTCACGATGAACGCCAACGGTGCCGACACCGACGTGCTCACCGAGGTGGCCTCGCAGCCGGCGCCGTCGTTCTCGCTGAGCGTCGACCGGTTCGTGCAGAATGCCGCGCAGCGCGCGGTGGATGCGCGCACCGAGCAGACCATGATGGTGGTGCTGCGCCCCTCCACCGGCGCGATTCTCGCGGTCGCGCAGAACAAGGCCGCCGACCAGGACGGCCCGGTCGCGACCATGGGGCAGTATCCGCCCGGCTCGGTTTTCAAGACGGTCACCGCGGCCGCCGCAATGTCGAGTGGAAAGGCCACGCCGGACACACTGCTGCCCTGTCCGAGCCGAATTGTGGTCGGGGAGCGTACGATTCCCAACTACAACCTGTTCACCCTCGGCGAGGTGCCGATGGCGACCGCGTACGAGCGTTCCTGCAACACCTCGTTCGCGAAGGTGGCCAGCGAGCTGCCGAGTGACGCACTGCACACGACGGCCGCGAAACTGGGCGTCGGACCCGGCTATACGATCGCCGGGCTGCCGACCACCTCGGGTTCGGTGCCGCTGTCGGACGACCTGATCCAGCGCAGCGAGGATGGAATCGGCCAGGGCAAGGTAGTGGTGAGCCCGTTCGGGATGGCGGTGATGGCAGCGACGATCGCGCACGGGTCGGCGCCGGTGCCGTACTTGATCGCCGGTCGCACCACCACGATCGAGGGCGAACGCCCGGCCATCGCACCCGAGGTGATCGACGGGTTGCGGACGATGATGCGCAAGGTGGTCACCGGCGGCACCGCCGAACGGATCGCCGACCAGGGCGAGGTGTTCGGCAAGACGGGAGAGGCCGAGGTCGACGGTGGGTCGCACTCGTGGTTCGTCGGCTACCGAGGCGATATCGCCTTCGCCACGTTGCTGGTCAGGGGCGGCAGCTCCGACCATGCGGTAGCGGTCACCCGCGATATGTTCACGGTGCTGCCCGCGGGGTACTGACACTCGTTGGCCGACACCGATAGCTGTGGCCCGGCCCCACATCAGGGCTTGATATGTGCCGGAGCTCACATTTATCGAGGTGGTTTCGGGGTCCTGCGGTCGGGCATCTCGTACTGGATCATGGTGGATCCGATCCTGATCACATCGCCGTCGGAGAGGGCGGTGTCGGCGCCGATCGGGGAACCGTTCAGGTAAACCCCGTTGGCCGAATCCCGGTCCCTGATGAACATGCCGTCCGGCCTGGCCAGGATGCGTGCGTGCTTGCGGCTGACCCACGAGTCGTCGAGCACGATGTCGTTGTCCGGATCGCGGCCGATGCGCAGCCCCGCTGCCGGGACGGCGATCGGCTCGTCGTCACCGACCCGCAGCCACGCCTGGCGGCGGAGATCGGGCAGGTCCCGGGTCGTCGCGCCAGGCGACGAGGGGAGCGTCGGCAGTGCCTGCTGGCTGCGGACCGCCTCCTCCAGCGCGACCGTTTTCGGGTCGGGGTCGATACCCTGCTGGTCGGCGAGATTGCGGCGAATGCGCAGACAAGCGGCCAGCGCGTCGGCCTGGCGCCCGCTGCGGTACAGCGCGGTGATCAATAGCCGCCATAGTCGTTCGTTCACGGCGTGTTCGGCGGTCAGCGCGGCGAGCTCGCCCAGGATCGCGCCCTCACGCCCGCAACCGATGTCGGCGTCGAGGCGGTCGGCCATCGCATTCAGTCTGCGCTCGTCCATATCGGTGGCGAAATTGTCGGCGAAGCGCAGCACGCGCAGTCCGGCGACGGCTTCGCCGCTCCATTCCGACAGCGCGCGAGCGAAAAACTGCGCCGCGGTCTCCAGGTCACCGGTGCCGAGGGCCAGCGTCCCTTGGTTGCGCGCGCGTTCGAATCGGCCGACATCACACTGGTCTTCGCTGATGTCGAGTAGGTATCCGTCGCCGGCCGTGCGCAAGACGGTGCGGTCGTCCACCCCGGCTCCGCGCAGTATGGCGCGCAGATTCGACACGTAGGCGTAGAGGCCTTCGACCGACCGGCTCGGTGGACCTTCGCCCCAAATTCCCTTGGCCAGAGTTGTTTTCGCCACGGCCTTGCGCCGATTGATGACCAGCATTGCGAGCAGGGCGCGGAGTTTGGCGCCGCGTAGCGCAATCGCGCGACCGTCGACGAGCAGGCGCACCGGTCCGAGCACCCGTAGATCGAGTGTCACTCGTCCGATACCCGCAGCCGCCACGTTCTCCCCTCCGAATCACTCAGTGCGCGAAGCTGTTTCGCACGCATCGAGCGCCGTGCGATCGGTCCCAGCATACGCATTGACCCGGAAACGGTCCTCGTGCATCCGAAATCTGTTGTGTGCCAATCATGTTAAGTATTGAAGCGGGCAGCGTTCCGTGATCGACCCGCGGCCGCATGTCACCCGGAACCGGACCGCGCCTCAGGCCCGGTGCAGCGTTGCGGCCAGGTGGTGCTGGAAGTCTTGGCCGACGGCGGCCATCCGCAGCGTGTAGTCGATGGTGTCACCGGACAGCCGGATCGAGCGGCCGAGCGCGGTCACGAGTTTCGCGGTGCTGCTACGGCCGATGCTCGTCGAGTCCAGTTCTATGTGTACCTCGCCGTCGGTAACCGACAGCGCGCCCTCGCAGATTTCGGTGATGCCGGTCGGGTGGGCGAGGATCAACTCCACCCGGTCCGGTTGCGGACAGCGCAGATAACCGGTTTCGGCGTGCATCGGCCTGCTGCCGTCGGCGGAGCGGGTGCGTTGGCGATAGGTGAGGAATGGCCGGCCGAGGTGGCCGAATTTGATTTCCTCCACATAGTCGAACGGCTCGATGGTCGGATATTCACCGTGCCCCGGGCCGCGCCATGTGCCGAGTAGCGGGGCCAATGGTGCGATATCGGGATGAGGGGCGACGGGGGTTTGGGGTTCGACCACGGCGGACAGCCTAAACCTGCGAATGGCGGGGTGTTCCGATACTCCCCAAATTCCGTCAGGCTAAGGTTAGCATCGCCTAATCGCCAAGAGGGTGGCGTGCGGCTGAAAGGACAATAAGTTGAACAGACGCTGGAGTGAATTGCGCCGAAACGGTGCGTGGCGATCGCGGACCCGTGAAGGTCTGTTGCGCGTATCCGTACTCGGCGCCGCGCTGGTCGTCGCGGCCGCATGCTCGGATTCGAAGTCGAACGACGAAGTGCCTGCCCTCGATGGCAATCACTACACGCAGACGAACCTGGCCGCCAACAACGCCGAGTACAAGGCCGAGTTCACCTTCTCCGACATGGTGAACGCGTGGGGGCTTGCCGACCGCCCGAAGGGCGCGGGCGGTCACTTCTGGGTCGGTGGCGGCGGTAAATCGTTCCAGTTCGTCGGCGATGTGACCGTATCCTCGGACCCCAAAGTGCAGAAGCTGTTCCAGGATCCGCTCAAGATCGTCACCATTCCCGGCGCGGATTCCGACACTTCCGACAACAGCATCGGCAAGACCACCGGTGTCGTCTTCAACGGCGCTCCGATCACCTCCGATCTGTTCGTCGTGCGCGACCAGCCGGTCGAGGTGGACGGCGCACCGCAGCTGCTGACCGGTTCGTCGCGGTTCATCTTCGCCACCGACTCCGGCAAGATCGCGGCCTGGACCGAACTCGGCCCGGAGGGCCAGATCATCCGAGCCGATGGCCCGGCCAACCTGATGTTCGACGGCCAGCCGCAGGGCATGCAGTTCTTCGGCATCGCGCTCACACCCTCCGGTGACAAGCTGCTCGCCGCCGACTTCGGCGCCGACCCGCAGGTGCGCACGTTCGACCAGAACTGGCAGCTGATCCCGACCGTAGGTTTCGCCAACCCGTTCGCCACCGGCGACCAGATCAACCCGGCCGCCCCCGACCAGGGCAAGAAGGCCAAGCCGGGCGACCCGGCCCCGTTCAATGTAACCACCGTCGGCAAGCGGGTGTTCGTCTCCTACGCCGCCACCAAGCCCGACGAGCAGGACGCGACCAAATTCGATGCGGGCGAAGAGGATTCGCTCGACAAGGACCAGGAGAAGGACGCCAAGGGCAAGCCGGCCAAGGGTAAGGTCGCCGAGTTCGACGAGACCGGCAAGCTGGTCCGCATCCTCGACGACGGCAGCCGCCTCAACGCCCCGTGGGCCGTCACCGTGGCCCCCGCGGACTTCGGCCCGCTCAGCGGTAAGCTCCTCGTCGGCAATTTCGGCGGCGCGGGCCACGTCCTCGCCTACGACGACACCACCGGCAAGTTCGTCGACTACCTGCGCGACGCCACCGGCAAGCCCGTCGAAATCGAGGGTCTGTGGGCCCTGATGTTCGGCAACGGTGAAAGCCTCGGTGATGCCAACTCCCTGTACTTCACGGCAGGCCCCGACGACGAAAAAGACGGCCTCTTCGGCAAACTCCGCCTGAAGTAGCCCACTACAAGGCGGCTCCCGACCATGGACGGGAGCCGCCTTTGTCGTACCGGGCCATCCGCTCAAAGCTTCGGCGAACTGGACGCGGTGACGTGAGTTACTCAATGTTTGCCATGGTGTTCAGTTCGGTACGGGTACAGGCGATGGGGGAGGACTATCGGGGGTGGCGTGTGGTCGGGAGGTGCGGGTTAGGCGTTGCTGCCGAGTGTCCCGGCAGTGCCGTGGTTCGGTGTCGGCAGGAGGCCGTGATGGGATTTCCGGACAGTGATCGGACGCTCCCCGGTCGGGATCGGCTGATCGCAGCGTGCCGTGGGCTGCCGCATGACGACCATCAGATGTTGGACGCGGCCGGAGAGTTGGCTCAGCTACACGAGATTCGTGAGCGGACGCCGGTGTCCGAGATGGACAAGCTCGAGCGGCGGCGGGCGAAGTTGGTGCGGTCGATCGATCTGTGGGTGACGTTGGCGAGGCCGCCGCTCAGCGGTTGCCGCCGAACAGCCGGAAAGACCGATTCTTTCGCTGTGGCAGCGTGGCGTACACCATTGTCATATCCGCGAACACCTCTGCGTCACGTTCGCGTTCGGCGCCGAAGTCGCTGTGGCCGAGGATATGCCGAATCGATACCGGCGACAGCGAGGGCAGTAGCGTGGCCAGGGTCGGTGGCAGCGGTGTTGTGGGATCGGAGTCGTCCTTGCCGTGCCCGAACAGCATGTGCCCCACCTCGTGCAGGATGATGTGATCGGTATCGCGCTGCGAGGTGTCGGCGTCGTAAACGATGATGTCGTCGTGCTTGCGTGCGACCCACAGTCCGCTGCCACGGCAGCCGGTCTCCGCGAGTATCCCGGCCGGTGCGGGGTGTAGCGAGATCGAACGGCCGCGGTGTGCGGCGACACTCGCCAGATAGGCGGACAGGTTCCATGGGCTGGGGAGGGGCACGGTCCGGGCAGCGTCACGGAATCGGGCTTCCATGCTGGTCATCGCGGCTCACATTACCGATACCCTGGTCGGTCGTCATCTTACGATTTCGGACAGACCTGTCGTGATCGACTCGAACGTCACACAATTCGATCGTCGTCGGGCCTCGGGCGCCCTCGGCCGGGAGCTCGGTGTGCAGGCGCCGGATCGCAAAGTGGTTGAGCGCCCACAGTCCGACGCCGATGGCGAGCAGTACGCCAGCGATCGTGTACTGCTGCGGGTTGCGGTCGGTCCACGGGGTGACCAGGAATCCGCAGGCCACCGCGCCGATGACCGGCAGCGCGGTGGGCGTGTGGAAATGCTTGTGCGATACAGTGTCTCGGCGCAACACCAGCACCGCCACATTGACAACCGTGAAGACGGCGAGCAGCAACAGCGCTGTGGTGCCCCCGAGTTCGGGCACCTCGCCGACGAACGCGATCAGCCCGAGGGCGAGCACGGTGGTGAAAGCAATGGCGATGTAGGGCGTTCGCCGCCGTTGGTGCACGCGGCCGAGCGGAGGCGGTAGCACACCTTGGCGGGCCATCCCGTAGAGCAGTCGGCTGGCCATCAACATATTGATCAGCGCCGAATTGGCAACCGCGAACATTGTGATGAACGCGAAGATATCGGTGGGGAAGCCGGGCGCGCCCATCTCGACGACCTTCAGCAGCGGAGTATCGCCCGCGCCGAGTTGGTCGGTGGGGACCAGCGCGACCGCCGTGATCGAGACCAGCACATAGATCGTCCCGGTGATGATCAGACCACTGAGCAGGACCTTTGGAAATATGCGGCTCGGTTCCTTGCACTCCTCGGCCATATTGACCGAGTCCTCGAAGCCGACCATCGCGTAGAAGGCCAGCGTAGTGGCCACGATGACGCCGCCCAGTGCGGTGCGGTTGCCCGTCTCGAACTCGGTGATGCGCCCGAAGTCGCCGTTGCCGAACCCGAGGGCCCACAGTCCGATGCCGATGACGATCAGCAGTCCGGTCAGTTCGACGCAGGTGAGCAGGACGTTCAGTTTCACGCTCTCGCTCACGCCACGCAGATTGATGGCCGCGACCACGGCCATGAAAGCCAGCGCGATCAGGGTGATGCCGATACCGGTGCCGAGGTCGAGTTCGAAGGCTTCGGCGAAGTTTGCGGCGAAGGCGCGCGAGGCGGTGGCGGCCGAGGTGATTCCGGAACTCATCACGGTGAACGCGACCATGAAGGTGAGGAACTGGATGCCGAAGGCCTTGTGGGTATAGAGCGCGGCGCCCGCGGCGTGCGGATACTTGGTGACCAGCTCCAGGTAGCTCATGCCGGTCAGGAGCGCGATCAGGAAGGCGACGAGGAATGGCACCCACACCGCGCCGCCGACCTCGTTCGCGACTTTGCCGGTGAGCGCGTAGATCCCGGTGCCGAGGATGTCTCCGACGACGAACAACAGCAGCAATCCCGGTCCCATCACCCGCTTCAGACTGGGTTCCTGTGTCGTACCGGATTGGGCGTCGGTGCCGGCCATGTCTGATATGTACCCGTTGGGCCGGCAAATTAGTCGGCGGTTATGCGTCGTGTTGGCCGTCGCGAGGGACGAGTGTCACGCACGATGGAAGTGTGCAGATGAGCAGCGATCGGCTGGTCGGCGCGCCGCGACCGCATACCGCACCGGTAGCGCAGTGGTGGGTGCTGACTCGGCGGGTGATCAGGCCCTTGTGGCGCAACGGTGAACTGTTCACCGCGGTGCTGGCGCCGACGCTGTTCACCCTCGGCTTCTACACGCCGCTGAATCTGGTGATGTCCGTCTACGGCCACGGGCTGAGCAGCTATGCACAGTTCCTGATGCCGATGATCGTGATGCAGGCGGTCGCCTTCTGTGCGATCTCGGCCGCCTTCCGCTCAGCCACCGATGCCGAGGACGGCCTCGATGAGCGGTTCGGGTCGATGCCGATGCCTGCGGTGACGCCGCTGGCGGCGCGGGTCACCGCGGCGCTGTATCGGGCGTTGATCGCTTTGTCGGCGGCGCTGGTCTCCGGACATGTCATCGGGTTCAGATTCTATGGAGGGTGGTGGCACACAATGGGTTTCCTCGGCTACGCGTTGTTGATCTCCTTGGCGCTGTGTCTCGGCGCCGACCTGCTCGGCAGCCTCGTCAAGAGCCCGGAGGCGACCGCCCAGGCGCTGATCCTCCCGCAGCTGATCCTCGGCATGGTGTCGACGGGCTTTGCGCCCGCCTACCAATTCCCGGCCTGGATACAGGGTTTCGCGCGTAACCAGCCGGTGTCGCAGTTCGTCAACGGGTTGCGCGCGCTGGCGGGTGACTCGACACCCAATGCGGGCGCGGTGGACTGGTCGACGCTCGGGCCGCCGCTGGCGTGGGCGCTCGGTCTTGCCGTGGTGTTCGGTGGTGCGGCCACGATCGTGGCGATGCGGAGGTCGGTATGACAACCGCGCCGACGCGGGTAGTGGCCTTGACGGAGGTGACAGGCGCCACCGAGACCTGGCGACTGTTTCTGCCGCAGACGATGATTCAGACCAAACGGCTGCTGATGCGATGGCGGCGAGATCCGCTGACCGTCGTCCAGTCGCTTGTCTTCCCCGCGCTGCTGCTGATCATGCTCAACACTGTTCTCGGTCGTCAGATTTCGTCGTTCGCCGGCTCCAGTGCGCTGTACGGATCGGTGCCGATGGTCGCGCTGGTCGGTGTGATGTCGGGGTCGGTGGCCGGCGCCATCACCCTCGGCAGGGAAAGAGACCAAGGACTGCTGGCCCGGTTCTGGGTGCTGCCGGTGCACCGCGCCTCGGGGCTTGCGGCACGGATCGTGGCCGAGGGCGTGCGCATCCTGTCGTGCACGCTGGTGTTGTTCGCGGTCGGTGTGGCGCTCGGGTTCCGGTTCGAGCGCGGGGTGGCGGCCGGTTTCGCGCTGTTCGGTGTACCGATGCTGTTCGGGCTCGCGTTCGCGACGGTGGTTACCGCCGTAGCGGTGTTCAGTGCGAAAGCCGCTCTGGTGGAGGCGGTTTCGCTGGGATCATCGCTCATGATGTTCTTCTGCACCGGGTTCGTGCCGCTGACCGCCTATCCGGCGTGGGCGCAACCGATCGTCGAGCACCAACCGATGACCTACGCCATCGATGCGATGCGCGGACTGTCGCTCGGCGGCCCCGTGCGCACGCCGTTACTGGCGACCATTGCCTGGTCGGTCGGCGCGATCGTGGTGTTCGCGATCCCGGCCGCGCTCGGCTACCGGCGCGCCAGCCGCGCCTAGCGCATGTGCGCCGCGGCCTCGTTGATGAGGGCGATAGAGTCGCGCGGGCTCAGGGCCATGGCGCGCAACTGGTCGAAGATCACGCCGAAGCGGCGGATTTCGGTGTGACCCTCGATCAGCTCGTCGCCCGCGATGCCTTCCACGTACACCAGCTCCGGGTCGGCCGGGTTGGGGAAGTCCAGCAGCGTGAAGGATCCGGCCATGCCGGGGTGCGCGCCCGCTTCGAACGGCAGGATCTGCAAGATCACGTTCTTCTTCTTGATCTCCTCGAGCAGTCGCATGAGCTGGCCGTTCATGACCTCGGGTCCACCGACCATCCGGCGGATAGCGGCTTCGTCGAGGACCACCCATAGTTCGAGCGGATCGGTCTTGGTCAGTACCGCGGCCCGGTCCAGCCTGGCCCTGGCGCGGCGTTCCAATGCCGATGCCTCCAGCTTCGGCATGGAGGTATCGATGACCGCGATGGCGTATTGCTCGGTCTGCAAAAGCCCTGGGATGAACGAGGTTTGGTAGTGCCTGGCCGAGAGCGCCTCGGATTCGAAGTTGATATAGGCGGCGTACACGTCGGTCAGGCTGGCCTCGTACGGCCGCGACATGCCGGGCTTGAGCGCGTCCGACAGCAACTCCAGCGCGTCCTCGCGCTGCTGCTCGGTGACGCCGTACAGGTCGAGCATCGCCATCAGCGTGCGTCGCTGCGGGCGAGCCTGAGCGGTCTCGATGCGGTACAGCGTGGTGATGTTGATCCCGGTCTTGCTGCTGACTTCCTCTTTGCTGAGACCGGACTGTTCGCGCATATCGAACAGCAGCACCGAGAGTCGGCGCAGTCCCGCAGTTAGGACCGTCCGCTTGCCTGCCATGACATCTACCCTTTCGCCGGGCGTCCTACTCGGAACGCACTACTGCGTTCGCACATTGGTAAGAGTCCACCCAGTCCAGCAGATCCACACCGAAAGTGTGGTCATTTCGGCTGAGCTTACCGTCACCGATCCTGCTAGTCGTGTGCCGACAGTTCCAGGCTGGCAGGTATTGCCGCGAACGCGCCGTGCAGACGCTCGATGAGGGTCTTACGCCCGCCTTCCCCGTCGTTGCGGACCCAGTCCCTGCCCGCGACGCTCCATGCGGAGGTGGTCAGCTCGGCGAGGATGTGGAGTCGCAGGTCATCGGAGTCCAGTTCGAGTTTGCTTGCCAGGCAGTTGATTACCTCCTGCTGGACGCCGGTGCGGTAGTACTCCACATAGGCGAGCAGGGCGGGCGCGGTCCGGACCAGCCGCCGAGTGGCGATATAGCGACGGTCCCAGTCCGGCTCGAGCGTGGTGGCCGCCTCGGTCAGCGCATCACGCAGATCGCTGATGAGGATGCCTGACAACTCGCGATCCGCCAGTGCCGCAAGGTAATTCGACCAGATCTCGGTTTCCGCCTCGATCGCCACCGCTTCTTTGGCAGGAAAAGCGCGGAAGAACGTGCTGCGCGACACTTCGGCCTCGTCGACCAATTCCTCCAATGTGGTTGCGTCGAAACCTTTGTCGGTGAACAACCGCAGCGCTGCGTCGGCGAGCGCGCGGCGGGTGCGTAGTCGCTTGCGCTCGCGAAGAGGCAGTGCGCGGTCGCCGGTCGTGGTCATGCTCGAATGCTACCGCAATTGGTTCTCCTACACGAAACAAGCTGAGTTCCATATAGGACTTGCGCACGAATGGAACTCAGTGTCAGAATAGCGTTGCAACGAGGAACCATCCGATCAAGGAGCTCGACATGACCGCAACCACACTGACCCCGTCGATCATCGGCCAGGTCGAGAAGCACCACACAGCGATCCTGAACCGTGTGCTGGCAGGCACCACGCTCGACGAGAAGCGGTGGATCACTCTGAATCAGGCGGCGGCCGCGGGTGCTCCCGTCGAGCGGGCCGCGCACATTGTCCGCATCGCCGGTATGACGCAGTGGATGCCTGCCGCGGTCGAGGCGGCATTGAACGCACTGGTCGAGACGGGACTTGTCGCTGAATTGCCCGATGCGCGGGTCGAGGTCACCGAGGCAGGGCGCGCACTGGTCGCCAAGGTGCGCGCCGAATCCGGTGCGATCGTCTCCCGTGCCTATGGTGTCGTTTCGGCCGAGGATCTGGCCACCGCGGCCCGTGTGCTGACCACCATCACCAGTCGGCTCTCGGAAGAATTGGCTCCCGCCTGAAGGAATCCTTACGGCTCGGTGGGTCCGCGGGATCCACCGGGCCGTTCATGGCGACATCGACCCGCCTGGATTCGGTCCACCAGCGCCGCTGTGAACGTCGCGGCGCTGAGCAACGCCTCGCTGCCTACGAGCAAACCTGCCCGACAGCTTTCAAAGATGAGTTGGCCTGCCTCCGAGTGCGGTCACGGTTTCGTGTTCCAGCACTTCGCTCGCCACCCGTTCACCCGAGCGAATAGCTCCGTCGACCCAACCGCACATGACGGCAGAGCTCTCGGTTCCGGCCCAGTGGATGCGCCCGCAAGGTTCGCGCAGGGCATGACCGAACTGTGTAAGTACACCGGTTGGTGCGTGACTGAGCATCCCGCCACCGGAATAGCGCTCGGCACTCCAGTTCTGCTCGATGTAGTCGACGGGGGAGCGGGCCGTGTCGCCGAACCGCTCGGCGAGGGCATCGAGGATCGCCGCCCTCCGCTCGGCCTCGTCGAGTTGTCCGATCTGCCGCGCGATAGGCCCCTCGGTGATGACGCACATGACCCCGGGTCGCCCGGTGTCCGTGCAGGCATCAATGGTGACGGTTGCGGGCGATCCTGGTGCGGCCGACTGCCCCGACAACCCGTCGCGACGCCAGAACGGCTCGTCGTAGACGGCGGCAATCTTGAAGATCGCACCGCTCGGCATCCGCTGATGCAGGAACGATCGATCGACCGGCAGCATCGGTTCGTACCGGATCTGGCTTGCAATCGCCAAGGGAACTGCCACGATCGCCCGGCGTGCGCGCACGGTCAACTTCTCGGAGCGCACCGTCACCCCGTCGGCATCCTGATGGATGTCCCGGACCGGCTGCGACAGGTGGATCGAGTCACCGATCTCGGCAGCCATCGGCCGGTAGATGGCACCCATGCCGCCGACGGGTCGAGCATCCTCGGCCGCGTCCTTGACTCCGAGGACGAAGCTCGGCCCACCCCCCGACGCCATCTGGTACAGCACGAAGAGCAACGACACCTCCGAGGCGGCCGAGGTGTAGCAGCCGGCGATGGCGGTCTCGAGCAGCTCATGGGCGGGCTTGGACAGAATATTGCTATCCAGCCAATGCGCCAGGGTGATCTGATCCCACTTGTCGGCATTCTTCGCTGTCCATGGAGCTTCGAGGGGAATGGACTTGCACATACGTCCCAGCTCGATAAAAACCGCACCGAGGTTCAGCGCTGCCCAGGGGCTCATCGTCCACGGGATCGTGCCCGTATAGCGGTACTGCTTGCCATCGACCACCATCATGGCCTCACCGTCGGTGTACTGCTTGTAGCTCGGTACGCCGAACTCATTCATCAATGCATAGATCCGGTCCTGCCCCGGCCCTATCCAGGCGCCACCGCGATCGATCCAGGACCCGTCCTCGCGCACTTCGGTGAACGTGCGCCCGCCGAGTCGGTCCCTAGCTTCCAGCACCGCCACCGATCGACCCGCCTGTTTCAGCCGCAGGGCGGCCGTCAATCCCGCGAATCCCCCACCAACCACGCAATAGTCGACGTCTGTCATGGAGAGCCGTCCTCGTGTTGGAGTTCTGCGCCCGGCCGCTGTTCCGGGCGCACGACTGGCCGCACCCTCGACACAACGGGCGCGAAATCGCCTTCGATTCGGCCTACTCTCGAATCTGGCAATTCTATAGCAAAGCCGCAGTGCCACAGACCGTTAACCGAAGAGCGCATCACCGGGGTGCATCGCAAGGTGCACATCCGCTTCCTCATGATGCGGAGACATCCGGTATCCGCGCCCGGCTCGAGTCCCGTTGGTCGCCGGACAGAAATATGGGTGGCCATCCATCGCGAGCCACCGAGCGAGCAGCAACTCATCAGTTCTTGACATGCATCAATTACGCGCTGCCGTCGCAGAAAACGTCTACCGAGTCCATGCCGAACGGTCCAGACGATCTCAGTTCAGCATTGGAAGTTCCCGCGAGCATCCGCGTCCGCTCTCGCACTACACGCCGGCATCGGTGTCGCATATGACGGCCGATGCCGAGTGTCTCGCGATCGGGGCGATGCGCTCAGGTCTTCGCCAAGGCGGGCCATCCGACGATAACCACGAGTCCGCGCCGAGACCGCTAAACTGCTGATCAAGTAAGCAGTGCTGCGCGTCGCGAGGTCATCGGCGTCCGTCCGTCCTGCCTCGCCGTGGTGGGTTACTGTCCCTGTCGCAGGGAGGTGTTGCCGTGTCTGTTCGTCGGGCCGTGCTGGTGGCGGCGGTTCTGTGTGCGGTATCGGTGCTGGGTGCGCCGCAGGGGCAGGCTCAGCCGGGCGGCGGCAGTGGGGGCTGTCGGCAGGGCAGCCTGATGAGTGGCCGATTGATCCCCGGCACTGGTAGCGCGGGGCGGAACATCTGGCGGGAGGCCACCCTGCGAGAGTGCGTCAGTTCGCTGCTCCCGGGTATCGGCGCCGGACGGTTCAGTGTGACCATTCCGTGGAACGCGCCCGGTGCGCCCAGTGCGGCCGAGTTCGCATGGTCGGATGGCAGCGTAAGCACGGCGACCGGGTACGGAAACGGGCTGTGGTTGATCACCAACGGTCCGGCAAGTGGTCATGGGATCCAGGTGGATGTCGACAACTGGATCGGGTGGTATTTCAGCTCCGCCGATGTCGCTGTCACCTCCGCGACTTTCGTATCCTGAAAATGCCCGCACGCCGGTCCATTTGGCTGGCGTGCTGATCCAGGGTGCGCGGTCGTGCCGGTGGCGCGCGATGAGCTCGGCACGTAGAACCACACCTACGATTCGATCCCGCATCCTGACGGTGCGGGAGGCCGCGAGACGTGCCGCTGATGGGGCCACGGTGTCGTGCAGTCGATCACGCGCGGGCCTGATCCGGGTCGGCGCCGCGCGGGCAAGGACGACCCATATCAGTTGCCGAGTACCGCAGACATCGCCTCACGACCAGTTAGGCGAGAATCGGTGGATCAAAATGGGGCGCAGAGGAATTCATTGGCGTACCTGACCTTCAGTGGCCGGCTTCGGCGGTGGCCTTCAGGTCCTTCGACCAGGCTTCGAGCCCGGTTCCGAGGAAGCCTGTGGAGGTGGGTACGTCGGCCTCGACCTGTGCGCCGGTCCAGTTCTCTTCGGTGCGCACCAGGACGCCACCATCGACCTCAGTGAAGTTCCAGACGTGGATGCCGTTGTCGATGCGCAGTCCGTCGCCGATCGCGGGACCGCTCCAGCGGATGCAATTGTTCGGCTGCAGTTGCTGGACGGAGGAAGTGATGACCAGGGTGGTGGCAGGGGTTGTGGAAGTAGCGGGCGCCGGAGTTGTCCATTGAAACTGCGAGCCTTCCCGCAGTGGTCCCTGGTCCACGCGCTTGATGCTCGTGACGGGCTGCTGCCAGGAGGGCCAGTGTTCCACGTCGGTGTGCAGTTCCCAGATGGTGCTCAGCGGCGCGTTGATCAAGGTCTCGGTGCGGTACCTGATCTGAGCAGCATCGTCGATGCCTGCTCCGTGGCAGGTCAGCGGAGCCGTGGCGCGGGCGGCGGTCGTTGTGACCTGACCGGTTCCGCCGCTACTGATGTCGTTGTTGTCGCCGCTGCACGCGGTGACGGCGGTCAGCGCGACCGCGGTCGCGACGAGTTGATCACCGAACTTATCCGCGACGCCTACCGAAGCCTTGCCGACACTCTGCGGGCAGCGTTCGACTCCGGTGCCGACGTAGCCAAGCTGGCCTACACCGTGCGGGACTGGGCCCTGCGCGACCCGCAGCGATACTTCCTCATCTACGGCACACCTGTCCCCGGCTACCACGCACCCGAGGACACCACCGAGATCTCATCCGAAATCATGACGGTGCTGATCGAAGCTTTCTCTGCGCTGTCCCTGGAAGGGCGAGCGACGCCGTTCGACGCCCACCTCGAGAACCACCGCCGCTGGCCAACGGCGACTCGGTGCCGGCCGCGACCCTGCACCGTGCCGTGTCTTTTTGGACCCGATTGCACGGCGCACTCTCGCTCGAACTCGCCGGCCACTTCTCCGGAATGGAGTTCGACCCGGCCCTCCTGTTCGCTGACGAACTGAACACCCTTCTGGCGCGCTGACCGCGACCGAGCAGCGCCCGCAGCGGCTGTATCTGCGTGATCGCCGCGAATTCGGTCGCGCACGCGAGTTGCCACGTCGCAATCTCATGGCGTCGACGAAATGCCTCGCTGTCCGGTCACCAGCGGCGCGTCGGGGGTGTCGGCTGGGCACCTGGGCTAACCCGTATCGGCGATGGCCCGAGCCAGGTCCGGATGGCCGTGGTTGCCCGGCGTGCGGGTCGAATTCGTCAAGGAGGCACTGGCTTTCACCGCAATGATTCGCCGATGGCGAACCTGCTGCTGAGGGTGATGGGCTTCTTCGCCGAGTTCGGGGAGCGCTGATCCTGGAACACCAGCGCGTTTTGCTGCCAGGTTGCGGTGTAGGTCCGGGGTAGCATGCCGGGTATGACGCCATTCCGGGCGACAGACACTGGCGCCGAGCATCTGACCTGCTGGGTTTCGATGGTGGGGCAACGACTTCCGTGCCGCTCATCCGGTCCTGCCGAGCAGTTGCTCGCACACGCACTGAGTGGTTTTCTTGCGGTCGGGCGAGCCAGCCTGGCCTTGCTCACCACCACGCGCGGACCTGATTGCGTTCGTGAGCACGACCTGGTCTACGAAATTGCCGCTGACGCCGAAATGTGGCTGACCGACGCCGCCGGTGAAGGGACCGTCAATGTCATCACCGACCGTGGTGAGACGCTGTATGAATTCCTGACCCCGACCGACCTCGACGATCACGCCGCCACCGAGCTGCGACGAGCCGCTCACGCTACGGCGCTGCGGATCTACAGGTTGCTGACCGCCGTCGGAAACGACCCTGCCCATGACTCCGGGGTCCGTGACGTTGCCCATCACATGGCTGCCGGGGCCGATCTCATTGCCAAGGTTTACCACGACAACGAGCCGCATCGACACCTGCTCAGCGAGCTCGAACAATGGGTAGGCGAAAATCTGCGCCTCGGTCCGACTCGATTTCAACGCGTCTGAACAATCCAGCCCAGCCCAGTCGGGGCTGCTCACCCGCCCTGCCCGCCGATCCCAGGCGACAACCCGCGAACATCCAACTGTCAGCCTAGTTGTCGGCCACCGCAATATCGTCGTGCTTCCGGATCGGCGGGTTCAAGTCTTTATCGCGGCAAAACCCGCCACTCGGTCCAAGATCGACTGTGCGGCAACACAATAGACTGATGGCTGATTTTCGAACGGTAACTTCACCATCACCAAACATCGAGACCGGCCGTAGCGTGCGAGTGTCCCTCGGTAAGAGCGGTGTTCACCAAGACCATCAGCTGGACGACGTGAGCTGACCGCCCTTCAGCTCTCCGCCGCCTCGACTCGGCGTCGGAGCAGGCAGAATTCGTTCCCCTCCGGGTCGGCCAGCACGTGCCACGTTTCGGCGCCGGTCTGGCCGATGTCGATCTTCCGCGCACCCGCGGCGAGCAGCCGCTCCAATTCCGCGTCCTGATCGCGGTCGGTGGGGTTCACGTCGATGTGCAGCGGCAGCTTCCCGCGCTTCGGCTCGGTGCCGCGGCTGAACACCAGTGTGGGCTGTGGCCCGCCGAAGCCGGTTCCGGGCGGGCCGATCTCCAGGGCGCCGTCCTCCCAGCCGAGTTCGACGTAGCCGAGGACTTCGCACCAGAAGTCCGCCAGCCGTTGTGGGTCGGCACAGTTGATGACGAGTTCGGTGATCCTGCAGGCCATGCATGCGACATTACGTGTGCGGGTTGTTCGGGATTGTTCCGAACAACGATTCTCCTTGTCAGCGCGGCGAAGCGGTCAATGATGTCGTCACGGACCGCGTGCTTGTAGAGGCAGCGCAGGGAGCTGACAACCGCGTAGGCCACGCCGTGGCCGCCGCGGTCGCTGCGGCGGATTTTGCGTTCGGCGGCGGGGGTGTCGACCAACCACTCCAAGTCGGTGACGGTGGGTTCATCGATGCGTTTATCGGGCCAATGCTTGACGAGCTTGCGCCAGTATGAGCTGTAGGTGTCGCGGGTACGGGTGGGTTTCATCGCCTCGAACACCTTCATCGTGTACTTGGTGAAAGTCGGTGCCGGTGAGCGTGATTGCGGAGTCGCGACCAGATCGGTGACGGTCACGTTGAACCGATCCAGGACCGCCTTCACTGCCGCGATATCAGCTTCCGACGCTGCGGGCGTCGATGTCAGGGACACGTTCACGACACCACCTCGTCTTCGCATGCGCGCAGAGATGGCAATTGAATGGCTATCTCGTCGAGGGTGGTGGGCCCGAGGATGTCCAACACGGTGTGGGCGGTGTAGGAGCACTTGGTGCCAACAGTCAGTCCGCGAGGGTGCGTACTTGTAGCGGAAGCCGGAACCGCCGGCCGCCCCGACGCGCCCCGCGCCGTTCTCGGCTCGGTGCAGCGTGATCCGAGCGTTACCGGCGTGCCGGCCCAACCGGTCCCCAGATACTCATCCGAGGACATCGAGGATCGCCCGATCGACGATTCGTCCCGGCGTGTCGAGGGTGTGCGCGCCGTAGACGAACCTCGGATCAGCCTTCGCCGGAGGCGGTTCCAGCGTCGGGATCGGCAGGGTTGAACGGTTCCGTGCGCGGGTGCGCTGGGGTGTTATTTGCCGCAGGACCAGCGGGTTCACGTCGCTTGCGCCCATGGACGCCACCTCCGTTCGGGGTGTGTTGAAGTTGTTGCGCTGCTGTGGATACGGGCATCAGAAAGGTGTAGGCACACGCTAGGCGCAGCAATGCAGACGCACTCTTGCGTTCTTGCATCTGTAAGAGCATGATCCAGCTAGCCTAGTTTTGAACAACCGATCCGATGACCGGGACAACCGAATCGAGAGCCAATTATGTTGGTACAAAGCGCGTTGGTGTCGGGTGAATTCGGGGTATGGGGATGAGCGCGCCGACGGTAGGGGTGCTGCCGACTGCTCCGCAAATATTGTGTGCCTTCCAAGGACGACGTTTCCAAGATCGTGAATTGCTCCGCTCCGCGCATGCGCTCGCGGAGTTGCACGCGCGACGCGGGCAAGTGCGCGATGCGCATCTGATATTTGAAATCGATTGTCGTCGAGGCGAACTCGTTGACGACATCAATGATTGGATCGCGCAGGAGATCCCGCAGCATCGCAACGGCGCAGCACTGCATACCGAGAGTCTGGGTGCGGTGGTCGACAGGATGGCTCGCAGCTGGGTGGATGCGAACCAGGCGATCGATGTCGACGGTGCGCGCAGCGACAATACCCATAAACATTGGTACCACCTAGCCGAACTAGTTGACGGGTACACTGATCTCGTGACCGACGTGGCCGGGGGCCGCCGCCGTTTACCCGAGCAGTGAACCGCGCGACCAACGGTCTCGTTCTTGCGACACAGCGAATTGGTGACACTGCCCCAACAGCGTCACTGACATAAAGGCGACGTCCCGGATGTCGATTCATCCGACCAGTGCGTCCATTCGGATGTTCATGTCGCCGGCAGTGACGGCGGGCGCAACGGGGCGCCCCGCCCGGCGTGCCGCGTGGTCGACTGGCGCGGCACGCCCGCTGTGGATCTGTGTTCGCTGCTGCCACTCTCGTTGCAGTGCTGCCTGTGCTCAAGCCGTCGCGGCGTGCCTCGCGGCTCGGCGCTGCCTGCGGCGAACGAGGTAGCGACGGATTCTACTGGCGAGCAAGGCCACCAGAATCACGCCGATCAGCAGCAGGATGCCCGCGCAGACAGCGGCCGCGATCGGGTAGAAGATGGCGAGGGTGACGATGCCGGCGACGGTGGTGTCCTCGACCACGCTCATCACGATATTGCTCGCAGGCTCCGGCGAGGTATTGATCGCCATTCGCGTGCCTGCCTTGACCAAATGGCTTACCAACGCGGTGGTTCCACCCACCGCGCCCGCGGCTAGCTGGGGGAGCGAGCCGTCCTGGCCGGCCAGCAGCGCGGCAACGACGGCGCCCGATGCGGGCCGGACGATGGTGTGCAGCGCGTCCCAGAAGGAATCCAGGTACGGGATCTTGTCGGCCACGGCCTCGATGAGAAACAGGACAGCAGCGGCGATCAGCACATCGGTCCGCTGCAGCGCCTCCGGCACGTCGTCGGAGAGGCCGGTGGCGCCGAATATGCCCAACAGGAAGATCACGGCATAGGCATTGACCCCGCTCGCCCAGCCTGCGGTAAAGATCAGAGGAAGTGCTTCCACTTGGTCATCGTAGGGCGATTCGGGCTCGATGCCGCACAGCCTGGGGCCGATGCCGCGCAGCTCGGGGTCAACACTGCGCGTTCGGGGTTCGATGCCGGACAAGTTCACCGCCGCCCCGGATGCCGCGCAGTTCTGCTCGACACCGTGCCGACTGGGCTCAACGCTGTACAGATCGGGAATAACGCTGTGCGGCTCATGCTCAGCGCAGTGCGGCACGGCCCTTCAAGCGACCGAGGGCGACCAAGGCGACCAGCGTCACCAGCAGCAGCAAGCAGGTGCTGGCGGCTGCGTCGAACACCTCGCCGCGGTCGGTGAGCCCGAAGATGGTGACCGGCAATGTCTTCCAGGTTGCGGGGTAGACCATGATCGTCGCGCCCAGCTCGCCCATGGACAAGGCGACTGCCAGACCGGCTGCCGCGCCGAGGGCCGGGAGCAACAAGGGCAGTGTCACCAGCACTAGCACCCGCAACGGTCCCGCGCCGAGCGACTCCGCGGCCTGTCGGTAGGCGGGATCGAGGCGATCGAGCGCCGCGGTGACGGCACTGAAGGCGTAGGCGAGCACTAGCACCGAATGGGCCACGATGACAATCCATTTGGTGCCCCCCAACAGCAGCGGCCGCTCGTTGAACGCGATCAGCACCCCGAGACCGATGGCGACGGAGGGCACCGCGACCGGTAGATGGAACACCGCATCGGTGAACTTTCGCCACCAGTCGGGCGCCTCGCGCGCGGCGAGCGCCGCCCAGGTGCCCAGCACCAGGGCGAGTCCGCCCGCCAACAGAGCGGTCTGCAGGCTCACCGACAAGCTGGCCGCCTCCTGGCCGGACAAGGCCTGCCGGAAGTTCGACAGACCCGGATCCGAGGGCAGCGGACCGGTCCAGCTACCGGCCAGCGCCGCGGCGGCCACGGTGGCAATCGGGGCGAGGAACACCACGAGCACGATGAGTGCGAAGACTGTGAGCACCATGGCCCGTCCGCGTCGTGTCCACACCAGCATGGGTCAGCGCTCCTTTCTCGTCGGTCCGGTGACTCGGGCGAAGATCAACCGAGAACCGATGTACAGACTCAGCGACAGCAGCACCTGCACGGTGGCGAGCACCGCCGCGCCCGGCAGATCGAAGGTCACGATGCCGCGGGTGTAGATCAAGGCGGGCAGCGTTGTCACGCCCTTCGCGCCGGTGAACAGCACGATGCCGAACTCGTTGAGCGTCAGCAGAAGTACGAGACTGCCGCCCGCGGCCACCGCGGGCCACGCTTCGGGCATGACCACCTGACGCAACACTCGCCATGGCGATGCACCGAGGCTGGCAGCGACGTCCAGTTGCTCGCGCGGCAGCTGGGCGAAACCGGCCAGCAGCGGTCGCACCACGAACGGTGTGAAGAAGGTGATTTCGGCGAGGATCACCCCGAGCGGGGTGCTCAGGAAGTCCAGCAGCGGTGTGGTGCGGCCGGTGATCTCGGTGGCAAGTGCGTTCACCGCGCCCGCCGTGCCGTATAGGAAGGTGAAGGCGAGCGTGATGAGGAATGACGGCATGGTCAGGATCGTGTCGATCAGACGGCCGACCAGCGTGGAACCAGGGAAAGGGACGAACGCCAGCACGATCGCCAGGACGATGCCGAGGGTCAGGCACCCGGCCGTCGAGAAGACCGCAATGGAAATGGTGCGCCACAACGCATCACGGAACGACTCCGAGCCGAGCACCCGCGACCAGACGGCCGTGCCGCGGCCTTCCGGGGTCACCGTCGATTCGGCGAGCACTCGCACGATCGGGTACACCGCGATGACCAGGACCACCAGCAGCGGCGGCAGGCTCCAGAGCACCGGCCGCCAGGTGCGCCCCTGTGTAGGCGACGGTGTGGCGACGACGGTCTCGGCAGGGGATTCGAGCATCGCGGAGGCGCTCATGGTCGCCACCGGACGCCCGCGGTGACCCAGTTCATGGCGGCAGTCGCCGCGAGTCCGAGATCCGGTCCACTGCATCGTCGCGAGTCCGAGCTCGGTCCGGCCAGAGTCGGGGCACCGGCCGGGTCGGACGCGGGCGCGCCGACCGGCCGGTCCGGGAGCGCACAGCCCCTCATAATTGCGCTCCCAGCACATCAGCAACGGAATCGGTTGCGGAACTGTCGAATTCGGATCCGAGTGTCGGTGGGACCAGCACGCCGGCCGGGTCCGAGAACCGGACGCCGAGCACCGCTGCGGCCTCGGTATCGAAGTGGCCGGGTACGTCGACGCTGATCTCGTCGGTGAGTCCGTCGATCGTCAGATGCACGCGCGTGAGCGCGCCGCGCCAGACGCTGGAAACCACAGTGCCGCGCACGGCATTGCGCTCCGAAGTCGCGCCGATCTGCACAGTGTGCGGCCGAATGCACAGCAGTGCAGCCGAATCCACTGCCCAACCGGGGCGTCCGACACCCGGCTGCGGCGCATCGGCGCGTAGCGTGTGCGTGCCGACGGTGACGAGAGCCGAGGTGCCGGACACTCGATTGACAGTGCACGGCAACAGGTTTGCGCCGCCGAGGAAGCCGGCGGTGAACCCGGTGGGCGGGCGCTGCCACAGGTTCTCGGCGGTGTCGATATCGACAAGCCGCGCATCGCGCATCACCGCGATCCGATCCGCCAGCGCCAACGCTTCGGACTGATCATGGGTGACATACAGCATCGCCGTGTCCGGCAACGCCTTTCGCAACTCCTGGAGCTCGCCGAGCATCGACTGCCGCAGCTGGGCGTCGAGCGCGGCCAGTGGTTCGTCCAGCAGAAGTACCTTCGGTCGGATCGCAAGTGCCCGAGCGATCGCGACGCGCTGCTGCTGGCCACCAGACAGCTCACGGGGCAGGCGCTCGGCGTAGGCGGTCATGCCGACCATGGCAAGTGACTCGGCTACCCGCCCATCAATGTATTTGCGCGGCACGCGATGTGACTTCAAGCCGAAAGCGACATTGCTGTGCACGCTCATATGCGGAAACAGTGCGTAGGATTGCACCACGACGCCGATCCCGCGCTTGGCGGGGGAGAGGTCGGTGACGTCGCGGCCGGATAGCCGTACCGCACCCGAGGTGGGCCGGACGAACCCGGCCAGTGCCTTGAGCGCGGTCGACTTGCCCGAGCCGCTGGGTCCGAGGAGCGCGACCGTCTCCCCGGCGGCGACGCGCAGTGTGAAATCGGTCAGTGCGACAGTGGTCTTGCGACCGCGGCCGTAGCTGACCCCGACCCGGTCGAACACGATGGCGGGTTCGCCGCCGGTGGGCGCGGTGGCCGGTGCGGTTGCGATCGCGGTGGTGGTCATGGGGGACGATTTCGGGGGCGCGTCACCGTCGGACATGTTGCGGCTCCTCACTTCTGGCGAACTAGCTACCGGTGGCCTGCTGGTACGTGGCAACGTCACCGTCCAGTTCTCGAAGCACCCTGTTCCAATCGACATTCACGATCTCGACACCTTTGAGCGTCGCGGCTGCCGAAGGTCCGGTGCCGGTCGCGGGCGCGTCGCGCAGCTCGGTGCGAGCAGGCACCGCGAAGGCATCGGGCAGCGTCTTCTGCGCATCGGCCGACAGCAGGAACTCCATCAGCTTCTCGGCCGCGGGCTTGTGCGGGGCGCCCTTGGTCATGCCCATCACGTACGGCACGGCAACGGTGGAGCGCTTTCCGTCGGCAGCGGCGGGGAAGAAGAGGGTGAACTTGGAACCCTTGTCCTTGATGTTGGCCAGGTTCATCTGGACATCGCCATTGGCGACGACCAGCTCACCCTTGTCGACCTTGGCTTGCAGCTTGCCCGTGGAGGACGAGGGGCCGACATTGTTGGCCTGCAGCTTGCCGAGGTAGTCCAGCGCACCCTGCTTGCCGAGCAGGTTCTGCAGCAGGATCAGCACCGCGGTGCCGTCGCCGGCCTGGCCGGGGGTCGAGTACTGCAGCTTGCCCTTGTACTCCGGCTTCAGCAGGTCGTCCCAGGTGATGTTGGTGGTGTCCACGGAGGGGTTGGCGATGAAGCTCGAGTAGTTGCCCGCGAGGGTGACGTACTTGCCTTCCGGATCCTTGTCGGCGGCCGCGACCGCGGTGGTGTCGACACCGCTGTCCTGCAGCAGCCCAGCGCTTTTCGCCTTCTGAATGAATGGCGGCAGCGTGACGAGCACGTCGGCCTGCGGGTTGGACTGTTCCTTGTCCACCCGGTTGACGACTTCGCCGGAGCCCGCCTCGACCAGGTTGACCGAGATGCCGGTCTGCTTCTCGAATTCGGCGAACTGGGTGGTGTACCAGCTGCCGACGCCGTCGGCGGAGTACACGGTGACGGTCTTGCCGTCGCCGCTGTCGGTGCCGGTGCCACTGCATCCTGCGGTGAGTGCGACAGCAGAGACGGACGCGATGATCAGCGCGGTTCGGGAGATGGTGCGTGTCAGGCGGCCCTGTGTGTTCGAAGTACGCACGATTGCTGCAACTTTCGGTTCGTGTCGAGTGAGGTGTCGAAGGGGGCGGGTGGTTTCCTCGGCTCCGTGGGGGGTGACGGATCAGGTTCGGTCGGCGAGCACCAGCTCGGCGAACTCGGTGACCGACGCCACCACGTGGGTGGCGCCTGCGGCGCGCAGCTGGTCTTCGTCGTGCGCGCCGGTCAGGGTGCCCGCCACGATCCGGGCGCCGGCGGCGAGGCCGGTGCCGATATCGCTGGTCGTATCGCCGAGCACCGCAACCTGATCGACGGCGTCGACGCCGAGGCGCAGCAGTGCGGTGAGGACCATGTCGGGGTAGGGGCGTCCGCGCCCGGCATCGGACGGCGCCAGGGTCAGATCGGCAATGTCGTTCCAGCCGAGGGCATTCAGTAGCCGGTCCTGGGTGCTGCGGCTGAAGCCCGTAGTGAGCGCGACCTTCACACCCCCAGCGCGCAGCGCGCGGATCGCCTCGGCCGCACCGGGAATCGGTGTGATGTCGGCCTCGTCGATCAGTGCCTCGTAGGCAGCCTCGAAGGCGCGGTTGCCCTGCTCGGCGCGGTCTTCGTCGCCGAGCAGGGCGCGAAACACCGCGATCTTCGACTGGCCCATGGTGTCGAGTACGTACTTGCGCGCTGTGTCCCGTTCGGGGCCTTCGGTTTCGATGCCCGCGGCGGTGGCGGCGATGTCGAAGGCGCGCAGCACCAGGCCGCCGTCGGTGACAGTGGTGCCTGCCATGTCGAGCACGGCCAGTCGGATGTTCTTGTCCGGCACAGCGTTCCTCACAAATTGAGTAGGTCGGCGGTTTCCTCGCCGAGGACGGGGCCGAGGGTCATGCCGCGGCCGCCGGGGCCGGTGATCACCCAGATGTGCTCGTCGGCCTCGGCTCGGGTGACGATGGCGGTGGGGTCGATGCTCTGGCTGTAGACACCGGCCCAGCGCCGAACCACCTGCGGCAGTTTGCGTCCGAGCATTTCCTCGGCGATGGCGGTGAGATGTTCGTAGGGCGCCTCGTCCACGTCGAAGGCGAAAGGCTCCTCGTATTCATGGGTGTCGCCGATGGTGAGGCCGCCGTGCAGACGCTGCACGCACAGCAGTTGCATCTTGTGCTCGGCGGCGGTGGCGGTCTGGGACTGCTCCCGGTTCAGTGCGTCGGTCTCGGCGCCCGCGAATCCCGGGTAGTACCTGAAGCTGTCGCCGTCGGCGATGGCGGTGGTAAGCGGCTCGCCCAGCGGCGCGGTCTGCATCATCTGCAGCCGGACGCGGCGGACCGGGATGGTCCCGACCAGTTCGCGGGTCAGGCCGGAGTGTGCCGCGCCGGGGCAGTCGAGCACCAGATCTGCGTCGTGGTTGCGGCCCTGGTCGTCGATTACGGTGGCGCCGGAACCGGTGTCGGTGACCGACCTGGCCTCGGTGCCCGGGTGGAAGGTGTAGCGGCCCGAGGCCGCCATATGCGCACGCAGCGCGGGCAGCGTCTGGCGCGACTCCACTGCGGCGTCGGTCGAACAATGCAGTCCCGCAAGGAATTTGCCGCGCAGGGCGGGGTTGATTGCGCGCACCTGCTCCGGCTCGAGCAATTCGAAGCCGCGGGCCTGCGCGCTCGGGTCTGCGGCGGCGGCCTCGGCGACGGCGAGTTCCGCGGGTGTGCGCACCAGCGTGATCGATCCCGCGGGGCGGAACCCGACGCCGGGGACCCGGCCGCCGATCTCCTCCCACAGCTGCCGGGACCGCAGGGTGAGATCGAGCTCCGTGGCCGAGCGCCCGGAGACCCACACCAGACCGAAGTTTCGTACCGTGGCGCCGCGGGCTTCGGGCTCCCGCTCCAACTGCACGACCTCGTGCCCACGGCCGATCGCGGCCAGGGCGTGTGCGGTGCCGAGGATTCCGCCTCCGATGATGACCAATCGCATGGACACATAGTGAGCAATGGTCTAGACCGATGGGTGTTTCTTGCGCAAACGCTAGGTTAATAATTGGTATAGACCAATCACGGGTACGCTGTCGGTATGGACGGAGTGGACGTGGCGGGGGTCGACGCCCCAGCGGCGATGACAGCCGGCAGCGATGAAAGGTACGGCGGGCGCATTGATTCTGCGCAGCCGAGTCGATTGCCCAAGTCGTATCTGGTACGCACGGAACTCGAAGAAATTCTGAGCGACATGTCCGAGGGTGACCCGGTCCCTTCTGAACGCGACCTGGCTGTCCGGTTCGAGGTCGCCCGCGAAACCGTCCGGCAAGCGCTGCGAGATCTATTGGTGGAAGGCAGGATTCGACGCCAGGGCCGGGGCACGGTGGTGTCGCGGCCGAAGATGGTGCAGCCGTTGTCGTTGCGTTCCTATACCGAAGGCGCGATCAGCTTCGGTCGGGTGCCTGGTCGACTGCTGGTCAATTGGGAGGATGTGCCCGCCGACGCCGACACCGCCGACGTGCTCGGGCTCGCGCTCGGCACTCCGGTGATGCACCTCGAGCGAGTGCTGCTCGCCGATGGTGAGCGCATCGGATTGGAGAGCACCTTCCTGCCGCTCGCCCGCTTCCGTGCTTTGTACGACACCTATGACCCGACCACGTCCCTATACGCGGCAGTGCGCGCGTCGGGTATCGAGTTGGGCAGGGCGACCGAACGCATCGAGACGGTTCTCGCCTCCCCGCGCGAAGCCGCTCTGCTCGAATGCACCACGGCCCTACCGCTTTTGCTGCTGAACCGCCGCAGTGTCGACGGGAAGGGAGAGCCGATCGAGCGAGTCCGGTCGCTGTATCGCGGCGACCGGATCGCTTTCGAAGCCCAGCTCTCCAGGTAGACAGCGGCCGCGGGAGATCGAACGCCGTGCCCGGCGATGCTGGTCACCCGGCGTGGTGTGCGGCTTCCCGCCTATCAGCGGACCTGCGGTGCCACCTTCTCGCCGAGGAGTTGGATGTTGTGCAGCACCTTCTCGTGCGGCAGTGTGCCGACGCTGGTGTGCAGCATGAACCGATCCAGTCCAAGGGTGTCGCGAATATCGGCGACCTTGGCCGCCACGTAATCCGGCGTGCCGACGAACAGTGAGCCGCTTTGCGAGCGCAGACCGTCGAACTGGGTCTTTGTCATCGGACCCCAGCCGCGTTCGCGACCGATGGTGCTCATCGCGAGTGCATACGGCTCGTAGAAATCCGCGACGGCTTGCTCATCGGTGTCGGCGATGTAGCCGTGCGCGTGCACCGCCACCGGTTGCTTATCGTGTCCGCCTTCTGCGAGAGCGCGGTGGTAGAGATCGACCAGCGGCTTGAACCGTGCGGGCTCGCCGCCGATGATAGCGATCGCCAACGGCAGTCCGAGCAACCCGGCTCGGATGACCGACTCGGGACTGCCGCCCACGGCAATCCACACCGGCAACGGCCGGTTGTCGGTGCGCGGATACGCGACCGCGTCCCGCAGTGGAGCCCGGAACTTGCCCGCCCAGTTCACCGGCTGGCCCTCGCGAAGATGCAGCAGCAGTGCCAACTTCTCCTCGAACAGTTCGTCGTAGTCGGCGAGGTCGTAGCCGAACAACGGGAACGACTCGGTGAACGAGCCGCGACCGGCCATCAGCTCGGCTCGGCCCTCGGACAGTCCGTCGAGGGTCGCGAAGTCCTGGTACACCCGGACCGGGTCGTCCGAACTCAGCACGGTTACCGCGCTGGTCAGTTGGATGCGCTCGGTTCGTGCGGCGATCGCTGCCAATACCACCGCGGGCGAGGATGCCGCGAAATCCTTGCGGTGATGCTCGCCGACGCCGTAGACGTCGAGTCCGGATGTCTCGGTCGCCACCGCTTCCTCGACCACCTCGCGCAACCGTTCGCCGGCGCTCGGCGCGGGGCGCTCACCGACCGCGTACAACTCGGCAAACGTCGTCAGTCCCAATTCCACGGCTGGAGTCCCGTCCATGAGTAGTTTCAGTGTCAACTACTACGGTAAACGGACCGCGGTCCGTGACTATTCCGTCGGGCAGTGGAACAGCCTTCGGTCGGGCTAGACCGCGATACTCTGCGCAGGCGGCTTGATGACGCCGATCAATCTTCGATCTCCCATGTCGTAGGTGTTGCGTTTCAGCTCGTCGCCGGAGTTGCCTTCGATGGTGGTGATCTTGTTGCCGTTGATGGACTCCACGATGCCCACATGGTCCAGTTCCCCGTCGTTCTTCCAGTCGAAGACGATCATGTCGCCTGGCTGTGCGGCCGAGGTGTACCCCCACAAATTCATCTTATGGGCGTCGGACCAGAGACTTGGCACGAAATTCGGGTTGGTCCATTTGACCTCATACCCGGCCTGATCCCAGACATAGGTGGAAAAGGCGGCACACCACGGCCCGTTGATGTCGTATGGCCTCTTGACCAGGTTGCCGTTCTTATCGTAGGCCGCTGCGACGTTGTTGCCGCCCTGCTCGTGGACCCCGAGCGCCAGTTCGCGCTGTGCCTGCGTGAGGATGTCGGCGACGGTGCCATGCCCCTTGGGGTTGTAGCTGGCCGTACTCGCGGGCAACGCCGTCGAATAGGACGGCGAGGATGAGTAACCGCCAGAAGGACTCGGGTGCGAGGCGGCGATGGTGCGCGCATGACTTTCGGACTGGGCCCACGCGCCCTCGACCTTGCCGTGTACGTCGTCTACGGCGTGCAGGACGAAGCGCAGCGTGCGGATCTCCTCACCGACCGTCAGCGGCAGTTGCACTCCGTCCTTGTCTTGACGCTCGTTGATACTGCGGAGATCCCGATCGAGTTGACCGAATCGTTCCTTGACCGACACATACGTTGCGTTCGAGAGGTTGAAGGTAGAAAAGGTGGTGTCCTTGACGTTCATGCCTTGCTGATCCATCTCGGCTTTCTTCGTATCGACGTCGGTCTGCCGAGTGCTGTAGCCGTCGACCATCAGTCCCTCGGATTTGGCGTTGTCGAATGCGGCGGTGTCGAGTAGCTTCTGCTTCTCCATCCAACCGACCAGATCGGGTTGTTTGTCACCCTGGCCCGAAGCGAACAGCAGAATCGACGTCTCGATGGCCTCCTGTGATGCGCGAATGGCCGACGTCGTGAAGCCGCTGGCGATCTTGGGAATGTACAGGGTGTCGACGAAGCCGACCAGTTCATCGCGGGTAGTGCTCATTGCTGCTCCGATCCTGCGATTGTCCTGATATCGCGTGCTATCGGGTTTAAGAGCACCATCTGTAACCTCGCTCGGCCGGTACCGCCGGATGCTCCGGCGGCTGGATCCCTCTCTTCGGCAGATTATCGGTCATTCCCGACATTGGTAACGTTCCATATCCGGCTCGGGCGGCATCGTTCGCGACTGCGATCGGCACGTCAACCGCCGCGAGGTGGCCGCAGAGCATGGCAGATAGTCTGGTGCCATGTCAGTGCGCACCCGTCAGCCGCTTGTTCCCGGGACCCTCTCGCCGACTCGGGAAGTTCCGCGCTCGATCGAGCGTCCGGAGTACGCGTGGAAAAAGACCGTCGACGAGGGCAACGAACCCTGGGTGCAGACGGCCGAAACCATCGAAAAAATGCGGATCGCGGGAAAGATTGCGGCGCAGGCGCTGGAAGAGGCGGGCAAGGCCGTCGCGCCCGGCGTTACGACCGACGAACTGGACCGGATCGCACACGAGTACATGTGTGATCACGGGGCCTATCCATCGACCCTCGGATACAAGGGATTTCCGAAGTCGTGCTGCACCTCGCTCAATGAGGTGATCTGCCACGGGATTCCGGACTCGACCGTGATCGAGGACGGCGACATCGTGAATATCGACGTCACCGCCTACATCGACGGGGTGCACGGCGATACCAACAAGACCTTCCTGGCGGGCAATGTTGACGAGGAGGTTCGGCTGTTGGTCGAGCGGACCGAGGAAGCGACCGCGCGGGCCATCAAGGCTGTTCGGCCCGGTCGTGCCCTGAATGTGATCGGCAGGGTGATCGAATCCTACGCCAACCGCTTCGGCTACGGCGTGGTCCGGGACTTCACCGGTCACGGCGTCGGCCCCACCTTCCACAGCGGCCTGGTCATCCTGCACTACGACCAGCCTGCCGTCGACTCCATCATCGAGCCGGGCATGACCTTCACCATCGAGCCGATGATCAACCTCGGCGGCATCGACTACGAGATCTGGGACGACAAATGGACCGTGGTCACCAAGGATCGTAAGTGGACCGCACAGTTCGAGCACACCCTGGTGGTCACGGACACGGGCGCTGAAATCCTGACCCTGCCGTGACAGGTGGCTGCGCTGGGCCGCGCGGTTCGATGCGGGTGTGCGTACACCCGGGCGGCGCGGTAGCGGCGTGAAAGGCGCACTGCTCGTCGCGGGCACCACCTCGGATGCGGGCAAAAGCGTTGTGGTGGCGGGGCTTTGCCGAATGCTGGCGCGCCGCGGCGTGCGCGTCGCGCCGTTCAAGGCGCAGAACATGTCCAACAACTCCGTCGTCACCCTCGACGGCGGGGAGATCGGGCGGGCACAGGCGCTACAGGCGCAGGCGTGCGGGCTGGAACCGAGCGTGCGGTTCAATCCGGTGCTGCTCAAGCCGGGCAGCGACCGCCGTTCTCAGCTGGTGGTGCGCGGACAAGCGGTCGGCACGGTGGGAGCGCGCGACTACTTCCGGCACCGACAGGATCTGCGGGAGGTCGTTGCGGCCGAACTCGCCTCTCTGCGTGCGGAATTCGACGTGGTGATCTGCGAGGGGGCGGGTTCGCCCGCGGAGATCAACCTGCGGGCCACCGATCTGGCGAACATGGGACTGGCTCAGCCGGCTCGGCTGCCGGTGCTCGTGGTCGGCGACATCGATCGCGGCGGGGTGCTCGCCCACCTCTTCGGAACCGTCGCAGTGCTCGATCCCGAAGACCAGCAACTGATTTCGGGCTTCGTGATCAATAAGTTCCGCGGCGATGTCGAACTGCTGCGGCCCGGACTCGAACGGCTCTCCGAACTCACCGGCCGTCCCACACTGGGCGTGATCCCCTTCGCCGACGATCTCTGGATCGACGCCGAGGACTCACTCGGCACCGTCGCCGATGCTCCGGTCGGTCGTCCCCGCCCGCCCGTCGGCGCCGAATGGCTGACCGTTGCCGCCATCAGGCTGCCGCGCATCTCCAACTCCACCGATGTCGAGGCTCTCGCTTGTGAGCCGGGAGTAGCCGTGCGCTGGGTGAGCGAGCCGTCCAGGCTTTCGGAGGCCGACCTCGTGGTGCTGCCCGGCAGCAAGGCGACGGTCGATGACCTGGCCTGGTTGCGCCGCGCCGGGCTCGCCGACGCGTTGACGGCTCGCGCGGCTGCGGGCAAACCGATCCTCGGCATCTGCGGCGGCTATCAGATGCTCGGCCGCCGGATCGCCGACACCGTCGAATCCGGTGCGGGCGTCGTCGAGGGCCTCGGACTGCTCGATCTCGATATCGAATTCGCCGACCCGAAGGTACTGCGCCGGGCCTCCGGCCGCAGCCTGCTGCCGGAGCGAATTCCCTTGCAGGGCTACGAAATTCATCACGGACGGGTGCGTCGCAGCACCGATCCTGCCTGGCTGGAGCTGGCCGGCGTACCCGAGGGCAGCGTCTGCGGCGCGGTGTGGGGCACCCACCTGCACGGTCTGCTGGAATCGGACGGGTTCCGTCGAATGTGGCTGCGGCAGATCGCCGCTGCGGCCGGACGACCGGGTTTCCTTGTCGCCGAGGATGTTTCGGTTGCTGCGATTCGCTGCGCCCAACTCGATCTGCTCGCCGATCTGGTCGAAGAGCACCTCGACTTCCCACAGCTGGAACGCCTGATCGTCGACGGTGCGCCCGGCGGCCTTCCTGTCCTCACCGCCGCGATGGCGCCGAGCTCCGCAAGTCGCTGAGCTGGGTGAACCCCTGAATACATGGCTGGAGAAATAGTGGTGAACCCCACGTCTGACTCGCAGGTGAGGTTCGACACGCGGCTCTGTTCAACCGGGCCGTGTACCGTACTCCGGCATGAAATCTCGGCGGATCACGGTCGGTGACCGGGCTTGGACCGTGCGGGTCGACGGGCCCGAATCTCGGCACAGCGTGTTGCTGCTGCCCGACGCGGGTGATCCGGTCGACGTGTACGACCAGGTCTGTGCTCGACTGCACAATTCGGACCTGCGCACCATCGCGGTGGAATCGATAGCGGACCTGGACACCGCCGGTGTACACGGCATTCTCGACCAGCTCGGCGTGCCATGGGTGAATGTCGCCGGACGCGGGTCGGGCGCGGAACTGGCCTGGCAGCTGTGTGCGGGCGGTTTCGGCCGGTTCATCAGCCTGGTGGTCGCCGATCGCGGCCACCCCGCGGTACCCGCCGCGGATGGGACCGTGCTGGACGCAGCGTGCCGGCCGGTCGAGCTCGCTGTCACCGTGCTGGTGACCAAGAACATGCCGCGTGTGGTCGCGGATACGTCCGGACGCTACGTCTACGGCGAATTCCGGGTGGTGGAGATCGACGTCGACAATGTGGCGACCGAAGCCGACCACGAGCTGGCGACCGAGATCGTGTTACGCACCAGCCTCTGGTGAGGCGGACTTGCGCAGGTAGATCGCCAGCCAGTCCAGCCAGTTGTCGAGCTCGGTGAACGCCTTCGCCAGCGGCTCGGCAGAGGACAGGAAGACGTCATGCCGTGCGCCATCGATCGGGACGATGTTGGTGCGATCGCCGAGGCAGCCGGACCAGCGCTGGATCTGCCTGACGTCGAGCACCGCGTCCGCCACGTCGACCGCGGGCCCGTACTTGCGTGCGAACTTGGTGATCCGGGAACGCAGGATCAACGCGGGCACCCCGATTGCGAGACCGGCCTGCAGCTGGGCATGACCATTGCGGATAGCCCGCAACCAGCCGAAGCGGACCGGGAAGCCGCTCAGCGGCTTCCAATCGAGGTTGTAGTCCCATTCGCCCGCGACACTGTGGTGCAGGCTGTCGCCGTAGGAGCTGATCTTCCCGCCGGGTAGCTCGATCATCGACCGAAACCTGCCGAGCGCCTTGATCACGGGTGTGCCGATGGTCCGGTAGTACGAGGGGCCCTGCAAGTCGAACCACGGGCTGTTGAGCACCAAACCGGTGATACCGGATGCGACGGTGCCCTTGGCCCGATTCAGCCGGTCCAGCCACAGCGGCACGATCAGCCCACCGGTGGAGTGCGCGACGAGCAGCACCTCGCCACCGGTCTCCTCACGCACGATGCGCAGCGACTCGTTGAGCTCGGCGTCGTAGAGCGCCAGATCGGTGACGTAGTGCGGTGTCTGCCCATCGCGGAGCGAGCGTCCGCACTTGCGCAGGTCCAGGGCATAGAACTGGTGCCCGCGCCCGGCGAAGTGCTCGGCGAGATGCTGCTGGAAGAAGTAGTCGGTGAAGCCGTGCACGTACAGCACCGCGAGCTCGGTGGCCGCGGCGCCGGAATCCGGGGTGTACCTAACGAGTGTGGCCACCGCGTCACCCTCGCCGTCGGGATCGGGGCCGAACGCCAGGGTCCGCTGCTCGTAGCCCGCGCCGAGAACGTCCGGTTGCCACTTCGCGCCCGTCGTGATGTCCGACACGCCTAGCGAGGTTTCGTTCGTCACGACAACCAATCTAGGTGACGTTTGCGTCGGATTGAAGTTCCAGCGTCGCCGAGGGCAGGGGAGGAATCTATGTCACATTCGGCAGGTTCGTTGCCGGTGATCGAACCGGTGAGGTGCACAATTGGCAATAGGTGAACGGCGGGTAACCTACTCACCGCCGAGTCACGCCAGGCTCGTAAAACTCCATATAGCGCCCGTGCCAAGGCTAACCACCAAGAGGGTGGCAGCCGCAGAAGTGACAAGGAAGTCGATCTACCCGTGCCGAACGCTGCCATGACTGAAAAGACCGATGTGGTACTCATCGGTGCCGGCATCATGAGTGCCACCCTCGGCGCGCTGCTTCGTCAGCTGCAGCCGGATTGGTCGATCTCCCTGTTCGAACGGCTCGACGCCGTTGCGGCCGAGAGCAGCGACCCGTGGAACAACGCGGGCACCGGCCACTCGGCGCTGTGTGAGTTGAACTACAGTCCGCAGAAGCCGGACGGCTCTGTCGATGTCTCCAAGGCGATCGACATCAACGAGCGCTTCCAGGTCTCACGGCAGTTCTGGGCCTACGGTGTGGAGAACGGCCTGCTCAGCGATCCGTCGGGCTTCATCAACCCCATCCCGCATGTCAGCTTTGTGCACGGTGCCGACGACGTTCAGTACCTGCGCAAGCGCTACGAGGCGCTGTCGCGCCACCCGCTGTTCGAGGGCATGGAATACATCGACAGCCCTGAGGAATTCAGCCGACGACTGCCGCTGATGGCCAAGGGCCGCGATTTCTCCGACCCGGTCGCGCTGAACTGGAGCGATGCCGGCACCGATATCGACTTCGGTTCGCTCACCAAGGAATTGCTCGCCTACCTCGGCAAGTCCGGCGCGGACCTGGCCTTCGGCCACGAGGTGCGCAACCTGACCAAGCAGTCCGACGGCACCTGGCTGGTGCGGGTGCGCAATCTGCGTACCCGCCAAACCCGCACGCTCATCAGCAAATTCGTCTTCGTCGGGGCAGGCGGTGGCGCGCTGCCGCTGCTGCAGAAGGCGGGCATCAAGGAGATCGCGGGCTTCGGTGGATTCCCGGTGAGCGGCCAGTTCTTCCGCTGCACCAACCCTGAGCTGATCAAGCAGCACGAGGCCAAGGTGTATGGCAAGGCCGCCGTCGGCGCGCCGCCGATGTCGGTGCCGCACTTGGATACTCGCGTCATCGGCGGACAGCCGGGCCTGCTGTTCGGCCCATACGCGGGCTGGACGCCGAAGTTCCTCAAGGACGGCAAGCTGACCGACCTGTTCAAGTCGGTGCGTCCGGGCAACCTGTTCTCGATGCTCGGCGTCGGCGTCACCGAATTGGGTTTGGTCAAGTACCTGGTCAGTGAGCTGCTGAAGTCCGAGGCGGGCAAGGTGTACACGCTGCAGGAGTTCGTCCCGCGGGCCGACGGCCACGACTGGGAACTGATCACCGCGGGTCAGCGCGTGCAGATCATCCGTCGCAAGGGTGCGGGCGGCGTGCTCGAGCTCGGCACCGCCGTGATCGCGGCCGAGGACGGCTCCATCGCCGGTCTGCTCGGCGCATCGCCCGGCGCGTCGACCTGTGTGAGCGCCATGGTCGATGTGCTGGAGCGCTGCTTCCCGCGCGAGTACGCGGACTGGATGCCGAAGCTGAAGGAAATGGTCCCCTCGCTGGGCGTGAAGCTCTCGGAGAACCAGGCTCTGTACCACGAAGTGTGGGACTGGACCGCCAAGACGTTGAACCTCACGGGCGTGTCGGACAACACGCCGAAGTACGAGGGGGTCGCGCCGACGGCGTAGGTGTGGTACCAAAACGCGATGATGTCAACGGTTGCACTCAAACGGTCATGGGCGCAGGATCTCGACACCGCCACCCTTTATCAGCTGTTGAAACTTCGCGTGGAAGTCTTCGTGGTGGAGCAGAAGTGCGCCTATCCGGAACTGGACGGCCTGGATCTGTTGCCGGAGACCCGACACTTCTGGCTCGACGACGAGGGTGAGGTCATCTCGACGCTGCGATTGCTCGAAGAGCACGAAAACGGCGTGAAGTCCTTCCGCATCGGCCGCCTGTGCACCGCGGTCCCCGCCCGCGGCCACGGCTACACCACCAGGCTGGTCCAAGCCGCCCTGGCCGAAGCCGGCTCCGCCACCGTACGCCTGAGCGCCCAGACCTACCTGGTCGACATGTACACCAAGTTCGGTTTCAAGCCCGACGGCGAAGAGTTCGACGACGACGGCATCATGCACACCCCCATGCGCAGGGGGTGAGTCTTTGGCAGCGCCTGCGGCGCTGTGTTGGATTGGCGGCGCCTGCGGCGCCTGCGGCGCTGCGTGTTCGCGGCCCCCTTGGTCTCGCTTCCGAGCGGCCGAGACTTGCGCCTGCGGCGCCTGCGCTTCGGCCGCTCGGAAGCGAGACGGGCCGCGAACTCTGGAGGGTGCTGGGGATCGGCTGGTGTGGCGCGAATAGAGTTGGGGCGTGTCCTTGTCCCATACGGAAACTGCACCGCATGCCCATTCGCTGAGTGGTTCGCGTCCTGGCGCGGATGGTGAGGCGGGGTTCCCGTTCTCGGCGGTGGTGGGGCAGGAGCGGTTGCAGCTGGCGTTGATTCTGTGTGCGGTGCATCCCGGGATCGGTGGGGTGCTGGTGCGCGGGGAGAAGGGCACCGCGAAATCGACAGTGGTGCGTGCGCTTGCGCAGCTGCTACCGCCGGTGGTCGATGAGACGGGGGCGCGGCCGGCTCGGCTCGTGGAACTGCCGGTCGGCGCTACCGAGGACCGAGTGGTCGGTTCGCTGGATCTGGAGCGGGTGCTGCGGGACGGCGAACAGGCGTTCAGGCCGGGCCTGCTGGCGGCTGCCCATCACGGCGTGCTCTACGTCGACGAGGTGAACCTGCTGCACGACCATCTGGTGGATGTGCTGCTCGATGCGGCGGCGATGGGGCGGGTGCATATCGAGCGCGACGGTGTTTCGCATTCGCACCCGGCGCGGTTCGTACTCGTGGGAACGATGAATCCGGAGGAAGGTGAGCTGCGTCCGCAGCTGCTGGACCGGTTCGGGCTGACCGTCGATGTCGCCGCCTCACGGGAGGTGGATGTGCGGATGGCCGTGGTACGCCGCAGGTTGGATTACGAGGCGGACCCGGCCGGGTTCGCGGCGAGTTACGCGGCCGCCGACCGGGGTACCGCCGAACGGATTCTCACTGCCCGCGATCGCGTCGCAGGCGTAGCGCTCGACAATGTGGAGTTGCGCCGAATCGCCGCACTGTGTGCGTCTTTCGATGTGGATGGGATGCGCGCGGACTTGGTGGTGGCCAGGACCGCCACGGCGCACGCGGCTTGGCGCGGCGCCGACACCGTGGGCGAAGAAGACGTGCGTGTAGCCGCCGAGCTGGCACTGCCGCACCGGCGGCGGCGCGATCCGTTCGACGAGCCGGGCATCAGCGAAGAACAGCTCGACGACGCGATGCGCGACGCGGGCGAGGAAGCGGCGCGCGCCGAGCAGCCGGGCAGCGAAAACGCTACGGAGCAAGAAGAATTCGGGACCGACCGGGCGCAGGATCAGCCTTCGCCGGATCCGAGTCGCGCGGACGATTTCGGTCCGGACAGCGAGGGACCGGATTCCCCGGACGACGGACCCGACGGCGGCCCGGATTCCCCGGACCGCGGACCCGGCGGCGGGCAGTCGCCCGCGGCTCGCGAAGGCCGAACCGGTGCTCCCGCTGCGTCGGTCGTGGCTGCGCCGCGCTGGGAAGTCCCCGGCATCGGCGAGGGTGCGGCGGGCCGCCGCTCCCGTGCGCAGACCAGGCAGGGCCGCACCGTCCGCTCCAGTACGGACACCCCCGCCGGACTACATCTGCTCGGCACCATCTTCGCGGCCGCCCCGCACCAGCACGCCCGCGGCCGCGGCGACGGTCCGCTGATGCTGTCGGCCGAGGATCTGCGCGGTGCGTATCGCGAAGGGCGCGAAGGCAATCTGGTTATCTTCGTGGTCGACGCCTCCGGATCGATGGCGGCAAGGGACCGGCTTTCCGCGGTCACCGGCGCTGTCGTCGCCTTGCTGCGCGATGCCTACCAGCGCCGCGACAAGGTCGCCGTGATCACCGTTCGCGGACAGGAGGCCGAACTCGTGCTGCCGCCGACCTCCTCGGTCGATATCGCGGTCCGCCGCCTGTCCGGCATGCGTACCGGCGGCAAAACCCCGCTCGCCGCGGGCCTGTTGAAGGCCCGCGAGGTGGTGCACCGCGAACGAGTCCGTGACCCTCGCCGTCGCCCCATGCTCGTGCTCCTCACCGACGGTCGCGCCACCGGCGGCGCCGATCCGGTGCCCCGTGCTCGTGCCGCGGCCGCGATGCTGGCCCACGAAACGGTGACCTCGATCGTTGTCGACTGCGAACGCGGCATGATCCGCCTCGGCCTCGCCGCCGACCTGGCCCGCAGCCTGCGCGCCGGCTACCTGCGACTCGGCGAGCTGACCGGTGAATCGGTAGCCGACATAGTCCGCGCAGGCTCGGGTCGTTTCGGCGCGCACCCGACAATGCGCGCCGCTTGATCGTGGCGGCACAACTGCCTGTCGTCGATAGCCGACGCCGCCTGCGCCGGCCGTCGACGCGGGCGTACCGCGCCGCGAGTTGCCTCAGCGCAGCGCCGCTACGCCCTGGCCTCGACAGTCGATGTCGTCTGCACCTGATCCAGTCATCTCGGCGCGTGCACAGCGCTACGAACTACCTGTTCGTGGTGGCACAGCTGTCTGCTCTCGAACCTTCGCCGGCTCGAGGTATCGCGCAGCCGGCCGACCGTCGCCACTGTTCGGCACGGCGTAGATCGACAGGCGATGGCGTCCACATGAGTGCGGGCGTACTGATCAATGGACTACCAAGGAGTTTCGATGCCTAAGGGTGTGCCGGAAACCGTTCCGGATGATGGGCTGACCACTCGGCAGCGGCGCAATCAGCCGGTGCTGGCGGTGCACACCGGGCCGGGCAAAGGGAAGTCGACCGCGGCGTTCGGGATGGCGTTGCGTGCCTGGAACCAGGGATTCGACGTAGCGGTGTTCCAGTTCGTGAAGAGCGCCAAGTGGAAGGTCGGCGAGGAAGCCGCTTTTCGTACGCTCGGTCGGCTGCACGAGGAAACCGGCGCTGGTGGCGCGGTCGAATGGCACAAGATGGGCGAAGGCTGGTCGTGGACCCGCAAACCGGGCAGCGACGAGGACCACGCCGCCGCCGCGCTGGCAGGCTGGCGGGAGATCGCCCGCAGACTCGAAGCCGAGCAGCACCGCTTCTACGTTCTCGACGAATTCACCTACCCGCTGAAGTGGGGCTGGGTCGACACCGACGAGGTCGTCGAGACACTGCGAAACCGACCGGGCAACCAACACGTCGTGATCACCGGCCGTGACGCCCCTGTGGCCCTCGTCGAGGCCGCCGACCTCGTCACCGAAATGACCAAAGTCAAACACCCCATGGACGCAGGGCGAAAAGGCCAACGAGGCATCGAATGGTGACCCTCGCTTCGACGAGTGGGACATGGCTGCGCCGCAGCCCGCTGCACCATGTACCGCTCGCCGACGGGCAGTGCGTGGGCCCGGTGTCGGCGGCCGATGTTGCTGAATGGCGGAGTGGATGCGGGTCCCGAGGGGTGCGGATTCGGTGAGCGTTCCTGCGGTGGTGATTGCCGCGCCGGCGTCGGGAAGTGGGAAGACCACGGTGGCGACAGGGTTGATCGGGGCGTTGCGGCGGGCGGGGCATCGGGTTGCGCCGTTCAAGGTCGGGCCCGACTATATCGATCCCGGGTATCACGGACTTGCCGCGGGGCGGCCGGGGCGCAACCTCGATCCGGTGCTGGTCGGCATGGAACGTGTTGTGCCGCTGTATCGGCACGGTGCGCAGGCGTGTGACCTCGCGGTGGTCGAGGGTGTGATGGGGCTGTTCGACGGCCGCATCGACGAGAACCAGTCCGGCCCCATCGCCGAGGGATCCACCGCACAGGTCGCCGGATTACTCGGTGCACCAGTGGTTTTGGTGGTCGATGCCCGCGGCCACAGCCAGAGCCTCGCCGCGCTGCTGCACGGGTTCGCCACTTTCGACAGCACGATCAGGCTCGGCGGCGTAATCCTCAATCGCGTCGGCAGCGAACGCCACGATCAAGTACTGCGCGCGGCCTGCGACCGCGTCGGCCTGCCCGTCCTCGGCTCACTGCCACGAATGTCCGAGCTGGAAGTCCCTTCCCGCCACCTCGGCCTCATTCCCGCCGTCGAACACGGCGCCGCTGCCACTGCCGCGGTCGATGCAATGACAGATCTCGTTGCCGCCCACGTCGATCTGCGCGCCATCGCGAGTCTTGCCCAAACGACGGCCGCAGGTCCGATCTGGGATCCTGGAGTGGAGTTGTGCGCGCATTCGGCAAAGGCAAGATTCGCGCCGGTGATCGCTATCGCCGGCGGGCCTGCGTTCACCTTCGGGTACGCTGAGCACCGTGAGCTGTTGATCGCAGCGGGGGCCCAAGTGGTGGTTTTCGACCCGATGCACGACGAACTCCCCACCGGCACAGCAGGTCTGGTCTTGCCGGGCGGGTTCCCGGAGGAACACGCCGCCGACCTGGCGGCCAATACTTGTCTGCTCGCGCAGGTGGCCGAGCAGGCCGGGCACGGGATGCCGGTGCACGCCGAATGCGCCGGCCTGCTGTATCTCACCCGATCGCTCGACGGCCACACGATGGCAGGCGTTGTCGACGCGACTGCGGAATTCGGACCGCGCCTTACCCTCGGCTATCGAGATGCGGTGGCGCTCACCGATTCTCCGCTCTGGCGTGCGGGCGAGCGGGTGCGCGGCCACGAATTCCACCGGACCCGACTCGTCACCACCGGCCCCGACGCCGCCACATGGGGTTGGCACGCCGGCGGCGACCGAATCCGCGAAGGCGCACTCGTCCACCGCGTGCACGCCTCCTACCTGCACACCCACCCGGCCGGAAATCCGCAAGCTGTAGCACGTTTCGTGGCCGCCGCAGCCGACTACACACCCACCCGTGCCGCCACGTGAGTTCGCCGTCGGCCTCGGCTTCCGACCGGGTACCTCGGCCGAGCGAATCCTCTCCGCTATCCGAGAAGTACTGGGCGACAAACCTATCCGCTGCCTGGCAACCCTCGATCGTCGCGCTGCCGAGCCCGGCATCCGCGCCGCGGCAGCCCACCTCGCGATTCCGGTCCGCGCCTACACCAACGCAGAACTGGCCGAAGTCCGTGTCCCCAATCCATCAACCCGGACCAACACCCTCCTTGGCACCCCCAGCGTTGCCGAAGCTGCCGCGATCCTGGCAGCCAACGGCCCGCTCACTATCCCCAAGCGAACCATCGACCACATCGTCCTCGCCACCGCACTCCATCGGCCTGCCCGCAGCGAATCAGCCTGCTCCCGAACAGCCCACGACGGCGAATGAGCAGGCAGGTCGTCGGTCCACGCGGGCAAATCGCGCATCGGCAATGACGCAGAATCACCGGGCCGCGGATCCCGTCGCCCCTCTGCTGTGGTGCTCCGCCGACCGGTCCGAGAGTTGGGAAGGCCGAGCCGCAGTCTGGTCCGGCTGTTGTCAGTGTCGGGGCGGCTCGCTCTGTTCTTGCCGTAATCTGCCACGCCCACAGTAGGTTCTGCGCTCGGGCGCAGGTCACCATTCTCCGGCAGTGCCCGTATCGGTGGCGTCGGCGTGGTTCGATGGCCGGATGGAGATCCGAGGTATCGACAACGTGCTGGTTCCGGTCGGCGACCTGGGTGCTGCGGTGGAGTTCTATGAGGGTGCGTTGGGGATGGCGGTGAAGTTCACGCTGCCGCAGGACGGTATCGCGGTGTTCGATGTCGGCGGGGAGGTGGCCGGGGTGATGGTCCGGGTGGATCCGAGCGCGGGTGCACAGGGGTTGTCGGGGATGCGGTTGTGGTTGGAGGTGCCCGATGCGCTGGCCGCGGCCGCGGAGCTCGAAGGGTACGGGGTGCCAGTGCTCGGTGCGCCCTACGAAGTCGGCACGGGATGGAGTGTCGAGGTCGCCGATCCCTGGGGGAATGTGATCGGGTTGACCGACTACGTCAAACGTCCGGAGCTGGCTCGACCGGAGAGCTGAAATCCGCACGGGCGAGGCATTGTGGTGGATTGCTTCCGCCCTGGAACATAGCGCAGCCGGGTGCGGGCACCGTTCGGAGTGCCCGCACCCGGTGCGATATCACGGCGCTACCGAGCCCCAGTCGGCGAAGCCGGTCGGGTCGTGGCGGCCGAGGCTGGCGTGTTCGAACAGGCCCCAACCTTCGGCGTCGCCGCAGCGCGCGTGCGCGACGTGGTCGATGACGCCGAAGGGGACTCGGCTCGCGATGGCGGGATCGGTGAGGTCGTAGCTGCTGCTGGAGGACCAGTCGCGGCCCATCCAACGGCCGTGCAACCAGTCGGGGTCGCCGCCGTAGCCGCAGCCGACATGCAGGGCGACATTGGTGACGGTCTTGATTTCGACTTCGAGCGGTTTGCCGTCGGGTGTGGTGAGTTCCAGCCGCGCGCCGACGGGATGCCTTGTGCCGGAACGGTAGTCGATGTGGATCCGCGGCCAGCCCAGCTGTTCGGTTCGGCCGTCGGGGAAGACGCGGACCGCGTCGTTGAGGGTGCGGGTCCCGTCCGGCTCCTCCTGCACGATGACCACGATGGCGAAGTCGTCGAAGCGAATCGGCACATACATCCACCAGAAGCCACCCGAGGGCTCCGCGGCGGCGCGGCCGGGCGGTTCGGGCTCGCCGACCGGTCGGATACCCCAGGAACGATCCCTGGTGCCCATCCAGATGTCCGGGTCGACGGTGAAATCCGTACCGTCGACGTGCAGCGTGCCTGCCCAGGAGCCGACCTGTGCGAAACGGGTCGCCTGGATGATCGGCCGGTTGCCGTTGAGGATCAGGTGCGGCTGCTCCTGGACTGTCGGAAACGAGCCTTCCCACGTGAGGTCGAAGCCGAGGTCGTCGTGTTCGCAGATCACTCGGATCCGCTGCAACGGCTCCAGCACCTCGATGCGATAGCCGCCCACCTGCTGGTCCAGGCTGCGATCGCCGAGCGCGTCGGAGAAGCGGACCGAACGCTGGGTGTCGCCACGCCGGACGGCTGCGTAGGCGTCGGTCACGCCGAGATTCGGGTACACGCCGAAGCCGGTGACGAAGAACGTGCCCCCGTCGCGGTCATGGCCGTTGAAATAGCTTCTGTCGTAGAAGTTCCGGTCGCTGCTGGCCACTCGGGCCAGGGACAGGTGTGTCTGATGGATCGGGTACTCGTCCAAGGGCACAGGCATTGCTGGTCTCAATCCCACTCGTAGGTTCCGGCGAGCAGCGCCTCCAGGCTCGCTCGATGCATCACGTAGTCGTCGCGGTCGGGGGTGTCGGTGTCCTCGCCGAAATGGATCATCCGGCGCTTGACCCTGGCCATCACGATGGCGTGGCGCAGCGCGGCGTAGACGATGTAGAAGTCGAGATCGCGGACCGTATATCCGGTGATCTCTTCATATTCGGCGACGATGTCGTCGCGGCGCAGGAAGTCGGCGAGGCCCGGCTGATCGAAGCGGGTGGCGATGTCCTGGAAGAAGCGGTGAATGAAGATGAGCCAGGCGATATCCAGCTCGCGGGGACCCAGGCCGGCCATCTCCCAGTCCAGCACACCGACCGGTTCGAAGCCGTTGTAGAGGATGTTGCCCGGTCGCGAGTCACCCCAGGCGAGGACATCGGGCCCCGGATCGGCGGGCCAGTGCGCGTCGAGCCAGTCGAAGGCGCGCTCGATGATCGGGATCGGGTACCCGTCGTCGGCCAGCGCCCACCGATACCACTTGCGATGCCACTCGACATGCCTGCGCAGCGCCTGGCCGGGGCCGTCGAGCATCGGAAACCGGGTGGCCGGATCCGGGATCGCGTGGATTCTGGCGATGACCTCCACCGTGCCGGCGGTGAGCTGGGCGCGCTCTTCGGGGCTTGCATCGAACAGCCAGCCGATGAACACATACGGCGGATTGTCCGCGGGCACCCGTCCGTCGATTCGCTTCATCACGAAAAACTTGGTGCCGAGCACCTTTTCGTCGGTTTCCAGCCAGCACAGTTCGGGCACCGGCACGTCGGAGGCTTCGGCGACGCCCGCCATGATCTTGTATTGCGTTTCCAGATCATAGTTTTCGAACACGGGGAACGATTCGGCTTCCGGCGTCATCCGTGCCACGAACGATCCGGCCTCGTGCCTGCCGTCCACGCTCCATTCGGCGTCGAACAGCACCGTCGGGCTCGACATCCCGGCGCCCTGCGGACGCGACAGCGCCGAGATCTTCGGCGGGTGGTCAGCGGAGACCTTCGAATCCAGCCACCGGGACAAATCCTCGGCGAGGGCGTCGAGATCGCGGTCGCTGACAGTCAGCTGTCGTTGCGCGGTGGGATCGGGATCTTCGGCCATATTTCATCCTCCTGCACCATGAACCTTCGGCCAAAATGTAACGCGTTCTAGTTGCGTATAGCCAGGAAAACAGCAAGAAAATGTAACCCGCTCACTGGGTGGCATCGGGGGTTGACAGTACCGGGGTACTCATCCTTCGGGCTAGATCTCATACCTCGGAGGTAGGGGAGGAAATCGGGGACTTCCTGGAAGCGGACAGCCTCTCCGCCTCGATACGTTGCCCTCTTGTGGAGTCATCGACAGGCAGTGAGGGGTTCGGTGTGAGCGTGAGCGGTGTGGACGTTCTGGAGCGAGCGGACGTCGGCACGCCGATCGTCGAAGACAGGCCCCGCTGGACCGCGGCGACGCGGATCGCATTCCGTCTCAGCTTCGTATACTTCGGCTTGTTCTGTGCTCTGTTCCCGCAGATCCCGTTCGTTTTCACCGGCCTCTTCGCCAAGGATCTCTCCGAGGACACGGCGATGGGGCTGTGGGGTCCGCTCGGTCCGATCTTCGAGTGGACCGGACGGCTGATCTTCGGAACCGACGTTGTGCTGCACAAATATTCGGGCAGCGGCGATCAGCGGTTCATCTGGGCGTTCGTGTTCAGCCTGCTGGCTGTGGCGGTCGTGGCGACGGCGATCTGGACCGTGCTGGATCGGCATCGACCGAATTATCGGATCCTGAATGCATGGTTCCTGCTCGCGGTCAGACTGTGCTTGGGCGGGCAGCTGCTCTGGTACGGGGTGGCCAAGATGATCCCGACCCAGATGCCGGAGCCTTCCCTCGCGGCATTGCTCCAGCCCTACGGCGAGTTCAGCCCGGCGTCGGTGCTCTGGAATCAGGTCGGTTCGTCGCCGGTGTACGAAATCCTGCTCGGCTGCGCCGAAGTGCTCGGTGGCCTGCTGCTGTTCCTGCCGCGGACAGCAACCCTCGGCGCGATGCTAAGCCTGGTGAGTTTGGCGCAGGTATTCGTACTGAACATGACCTTCGACGTTCCGGTCAAGATTCTGGCGCTGCACCTGTTGTTGCTGAGCATGGTGCTGCTCGCGCCGCAGGCTCGGCGGCTGGCCGACATGCTCTTGTTGGCGCGGCCTGCTGAACCGGCTACCCAGCCGGAGCCGTTTGCTCGTCGTCGGACGAAAATCATCGCGGTCACGGTGCAACTTGCGCTCGGGGTATGGGCGTTGTCCGGTGCGGTGCAGGTCGGGATGAAGTTCTGGGAAGAAGATGGCGGGGGTGCGTCGAAGCCGCCGTTGTACGGAATCTGGCAGGTTTCGGAGTTCACCCAGGACGGGCAGCCGCTCCCGCCGTTGACGACGGACGAGAACCGTTGGCAGCGACTGGTTTTCGACGTCCTCGGCGCAACCTATCAACGCATGAACGGCACGCTCGTGCCTGCTGCCGTCGTCGTGGACACCTCTGCGCACACGATCGTCCTGTCCGATCCGCCGCCGCAGCCGGGCGGGCAGTCGGTCCCGATCGCCACCTTCACCTTCGATCAGCCGTCCCCGGATCGGCTGAAGCTGGCGGGGCAGTTGGCCGGTCGGCCGGTGACCATCGCGCTGGAACAGGTCGATCTCGAGCAATTCCCTTTGCGTAGCCGTGGGTTCAACTGGGTGCAGGATTACCCCTACTTCCGCTGACCGGGTGCAGGCACCCCGACCCTGGTTCGGTTAACCCCCCGGCAGAGACGGGGGTTCGCTCTGAGGACGACGAGTGGTTGGCCTCGATAGTTTCGAGCCGTCACCATTTCGTCGTCAGACAGGGAGTTCGCGTGGGTGCGATAGTAGGTCCGCAGCGGACTCGTGTTCGGGCACAACAGCATTCGGCCGCCGAGTCCAGCAACCCGCACTGGCGTCCGCTCACACGGGTCGCCTTTCGCCTGTGCGTGGCCTACTTCGGGCTCTTCTGCCTGGTCTTCGCGCAGATCACCTACGTATTCACCGGGATTGCCGGGCAATGGCTTCCGGACGAAGCGATCTTCTGGCAGATGACCGCTGTCGAACCGATCGTCGCCTGGGTCGGCAGGCAGGTATTCGGCGTCGACGCCGTGCTGCACGACTCGGGCAGCGGTGATCAAGCGATCATCTGGCTGCTGGTTTTCTGTCTGCTGGTGCTCGCCGCCGTGATCACCGCCGTCTGGACCGCACTCGACCGACACCGCCGCGACTACTCCGGGCTCAATGCCTGGTTCGTGGTCGTCATCCGGCTGTGCCTCGGCGGTCAGATGATCTTCTACGGGATGGCCAAAGTCATTCCGACACAGATGGCGAGTCCGCCGCTGGCCGCCTTGGTCCAACCCTACGGCGAGTTCAGCCCGATGTCGGTGCTGTGGATGCAGGTCGGCAGTTCACATCCGTACGAGATTCTGCTCGGCAGCGCGGAAGTCCTCGGCGGGCTACTGCTGTTCGTTCCGCGCACCGCGACGCTCGGTGCGATGCTGAGTCTGGTCAGTCTGGCCCAGGTTTTCGTGCTGAACATGACCTTTGACGTTCCAGTCAAGATCCTCTCGTTCCATTTGGTGCTGCTGTGCCTGGTGGTGCTGGCTCCGCAGGCGCGCAGACTGGCGAATGTCCTTGTGCTGGAACGGCCGTCCGAGCCCGCCACCCAACCACGACTCTTTCGCACCCTGCGGGCCGAACGCATCCTCGGTGTCGTACAGATCTTCCTCGGCATCTGGGTGCTTATCGGATGTGTGTGCAGCGGCTGGGACGCGTGGCGCGAATATGGCGACGGGGCAACGAAACCGGCCCTGTACGGGATCTGGGATGTCACAGAATTCGAGTTGGACGGAGTTGCGCTGCCACCACTGACTTCCGACGAAAATCGTTGGCAGCGACTCATTGTCGATACCAGCGGCGCGGTATATCAGCGGATGGACGGCAGCAGGGTGCCCGCCGAGGCCGTTGTCGATCCGGAGGCGAGGACGATCGCCCTTTCCGAACCCACGCAGGAAGCCTCGCGGCAGCCGAAGCAGTTCGCCTCGTTCACCTTCGAACAGCCGGGTCCCGACCGGCTCGTCCTGCGGGGGCAGGTGAACGACCGTCCGGTGACCGTGTCCTTGACCGAGCTGGATCTCGACAGCTTCCCACTGCGTAGCCGCGGATTCCACTGGGTTCAGGACTACGCGTACTTCCGGTGACCCTGGTGGAAGATCGCGGTGTCAACCGACCGTGATGGCATCCAAACGGGTGCGCAGGAATGCGGCGGAGACCACCGGGGGCAGACCGCTCACCTCGCCGATCGGCGGTCCCAGTGGGGTGACCACGGCGTCGTGGTCGAGTTCGTAGCGCCGGTGCGCCACGCGGCGAGGTCGATGGAGGCGATCGCGTTCAATTCACGGCCTTCCTGTCGGGTTCGGTTGCGGTGGTCGAGCCCAGCGGCCACCGGTGCGGATACGGCGCGCTCACCGCGCCTCGATCTCATCGGCGACGCCGATGTCCTCGTGCCACAGTGCGGGCTGTTCGGCGATGAACGTGGTCATCACGTCGATGAGGCGCTGGTCGTCCAGGACCGTGACGTCGACCCTGTGCTCGGCGAGCCAGTCGTGGCCGCCGCTGAAGGTCTGCGCTTCCCCGACGATCACCGCGCCGATGCCGAACTGGCGCACCAGCCCGCTGCAGTACCAACACGGCGACAGTGTGGTCACCATGATCGTCGAGCTGTAGTCGCGGCGGCGGCCCGCCGCGCGGAACGCATCGATTTCGGCGTGGAGGCTGGGATCGCCGGATTGCACTCTGCGGTTGTGGCCGCGGCCGAGCAGCGTGCCGTCCGCGGCGAACAACGCCGCGCCGATCGGAATACCGCCCTCGGACCGGCCGCGTAGCGCCTCGTCGTAGGCCACCTCGAGCAACTGTTCTGCCGGTACCCGTGTCATGGCTCCACACTGCAAGCAACTGGGCCGTGTCGCAACAGACAGGTTGTCTGTGCTGTTCTTGGTTGTGGATGACAGCGACCCAGTGCCGCCGACCGTCGGCTTACCCGGCCGTCGGTGATCGAGTTACCGACCGCCTCTCTCGGCCTATCCGCTCGGCCGCAGACCAACCCACCGAATCAACTCTGCCAACGCTCCGGTAGCGCAATGCCTACGCCGAGCTGACCACACATCGACGCGGATCAGCGGCTGACGGTGCTCGACTGATTGCGCCAATTCGGTGCGGGAGTGAGGAATTCGCCGGTGCCGGTGCGGAATGCGTCGCGCGCCTCGGTGTCGTCGCGCAGTTGCGCCAGCATCCATGCCGTCGGATATCCCAGATAGCCGTAGACGCCGCTGGTGCACGGAGTCGACGCCTGTGCGCAGTCCGGTCGGCCTTGCACATCATTGTGATCGGGGCCGTTGAGCGTCGCCCATACCTTCGGCACGCTCGTTGCGGTCGCCTCGTAGTACGCCTGATTCGACTGCAGACCGACCGCCTGCCATGGCAGCGCCTGCGTCGAAGGGGAGATGAACCGGTCGGCCGAGCCGTTGACGAAGAACACCGAACCCGAGGTGAGCTTGCGAGTGTCGGCGCACGTAGTCCCCGAAGAGCACCACAGCTGCGCCGGTATTTCGATCGGCACCGCAGTCTTGATCGCGCCCTCCGACGCCACCATCGCGTTGAGCACACCGCTGGCGCCTTGCGAATGGCCCATCGCGCCGGCCGCCGCTGTGTCGAGCTTGTGGAAGAACATGCTCGTCGGATCCGCGGCGAGCCCCTTCAGGTACGACAGCGAGCCGAGAATGTCGCTGCCGGAGCCGGTCTGCTGGTTCTCGGTGCCGATCACCACGAAACCCCACGATGCCAGGTGCCGAAGCAGATAGGCGTACTGGCTCGGTACGGCGTTGGTTCCGTCGCCCCACACTACAATCGGGTGCTTTGCGCTGCCCGCGCCGAGGTCGGTCGGGTACCAGACGTCATATTTCGCCCCGGTGGAATCGCAGCATCCGAACCCGATTTCTTCGGTCACCGCCCACGGGCCCTGCTGGAAGTACTTCGACTCGATGCCGGGAGCAGGGAGGTAGGGCTGCGAATCTTCCTGTGCGACACCCACTGTCGTACCGACCCCGGTCAGCGTCGCCGCTACCGCCACCGCACACATCGCTCGCGCCCACTGAGTCACGAGCTCGAGTATAGGAACGACGTCGTGTCGTACTCGGTTGGCGGCGCAGGCAAATCGGTCGGCTGCGGAGACCGTTTCGGCATCGGTGGGCCAGTGTCGGACAGTCGGATCGCGAGCTCCGCAGTGTGCAGCCGGGACGAGCTCGTCTGGCATATGCCGTGTTCCGAAGGTATATCCGGCATACTGAGCGGCACAGTCAGCGCTTGGTTTCGCCGTTTCGTAACCGATGGAGATCCATCAACTGCGGAGGTGACGACATGAGTGTGCTCGACCGTCGAACTGTTCTAGCAGGTGCTCTGACAGCGACAACCGCCCTGATAGCGGGATGTAGTCGCGATGAACCGTCCGAGCACACCGATACGACGCCGACCGCTCCGCAGACTGCGAAGGATGCTTTCGATCGCCTGATGGCGGGCAACCGGCGGTGGGTCGACGGCAACCTGAACCACCCGGATCGAGATCCGGATCGTCGTCGGTTACTCGCCCAGAATCAGCAGCCCTATGGCGTCATACTGTCGTGCATCGATTCGCGGGTCCCGCCGGAGCTGCTGTTCGACACCGGGCTCGGCGATCTATTCGTCATGCGAACCGGTGGACTCGCAGTGGGCCCCGTCGTGACCGGTTCCGTTGAATACGGCCCGATGACCGGCGGCACCCCGTTGATCGTTGTCCTCGGACACCAGCGCTGCGGTGCGGTGGCCGCCGCCTATAAAGCGCTGCGCGAAGGCCTGCCACTGCCGGGTAATCTGCAGGCGATTGTGGAGGCGCTGCGCCCGGCATACGAGCGCATGGATTCGCCGGGCGCAGACCCGGTCGAGACGATGACCCGCATCCAGGTCGAGTTGACCGCCGGAGAGCTACGGCGCAACGACGACCTCGCACCACTGGTTGATACCAACGCCCTTTCGGTTGTCGGCGCCTATTACTCGCTAGACACCGGGCAGGTCGAAGTGCTCGATGGAGCTCCGGCCTGATATCGACAGCCGCATGCCGCCGGTGATGGAGAGTTCGTTCCCCACCGTCGCGGCTTGCGGTGCAGGGTCTGACACAAAGCCCGAATATTCAGGACGTAGGCTCGAATACTGTGCCGAATACGCCAACACCCACCGATGACCAGACGGAGCTCGATCCCGTCACCCGCCACGAGGGCGACCCGAACTACCTGGTCGGGCTCGATCTCGCGGGGCGGCGTGTCGTCGTAGTCGGTGGCGGGACGGTGGCGCAGCGCAGGCTCGGACTGTTGATCGCCTCCGGTGCGGATGTCCACGTGATCAGCCGTGAAGTCACTCCGGCAGTAGAAGGTATGGCCACCTCGGGGCAGCTCACCGTGACCCTGCGCGCGTACGCGGACGGCGATCTCGACGGCGCCTGGTACGCGATCGCCTGCACCGACGAACCCGAGACCAATGCCGCCGTGGTCGACGAGGCCACTCGCCGCCGCATCTTCTGTGTGCGTGCCGATGTCGCGCGGCTCGGCACCGCCGTCACACCCGCGACGGCCCGCTACGACGGACTCACCCTCGGCGTGCTGGCGGGCGGTCAGCATCGCCGCTCGGCCGCCGTGCGCACCGCGCTGCTCGAGGCACTGCAATCCGGTGTGGTGACCGATGATTCGACACCGGTCACCCCGGGCGTCGCGCTGGTCGGTGGCGGACCAGGCGATCCGGATCTGATCACCGTGCGCGGCCGCAGGCTGCTGGCCAGAGCGAACCTGGTGGTTGCCGATCGGCTGGCGCCGCCGGAACTGCTCGCCGAACTCGGACCGGATGTCGAGGTGATCGACGCGGCGAAGATCCCGTACGGCCGCGCGATGGCGCAGGAGGCGATCAATACGGCGCTGGTCGAGGGCGCCAAGTCGGGCAAATTCGTGGTGCGGCTCAAGGGCGGTGACCCGTATGTGTTCGGCCGCGGCTACGAGGAAGTGGAAGCATGCGTTGCGGCCGGGATCCCGGTCACCGTGGTGCCCGGCATCACCAGTCCCATCTCCGTCCCGGGGGCCGCGGGCATCCCGGTGACCCACCGTGGTGTCACCCATGAATTCGTGGTGGTGAGCGGGCACGTCGCACCGGACCACCCGGATTCGCTCGTCGACTGGTCGGCATTGGCCAAGTTGCGCGGCACCCTCGTGCTGATGATGGCTGTCGAGCGGATCGAACAGTTCGCGACCGTGCTCATCGATGGCGGTCGGTCCGCCGACACGCCGGCGACCGTGATCCAGGAGGGCACCCTGCGCACCCAGCGCGTGCTGCGCGCGGACCTCGGTACCGTCGCCACCCGGGTGCGCGACGAAGGCATCCGCCCGCCGGCCATCGTGGTGATCGGCCCGACGGCCGGGTTCTCCACCGATTCCGTGCGCCCGCTTGCCGAATCCACGGGCGGATAGGGCATTTTTCACTGACCCGCGCCGGTGGCGGCGACTCGGTCGAGTGTCACAAGTCCTCGCCTGATCTGTTGTGACTCGCCCGCGCGGACTCATGTCGGGCCGAATCGACACCGCCGAGTCAACTACAGTGGCTCACCGTGCTCGAGAATCCCCCTGCGACGATGCAGTATCCCGTGACGCAGCGGGCCTTCGGGCTCGCGATCCTAGTGCTGAGCGGGCTGCAGCTGATGGTTGTGCTCGACGGAACCGTGGTGATCTTCGCCCTGCCACGGCTGCAACAGGAAATGGGAATGTCCAGCGCGGGTGGTGCGTGGACAGTGACCTCCTACGGTCTCACCTTCGCGGGCCTGATGTTGCTCGGTGGCAGGCTCGGTGACGCCTTCGGTCGCAAACGCATGCTGATACTCGGTGTCGGACTGTTCACCTTCGCCTCGCTGCTGTGCGGGCTCGCGCAGGGCGAGGCCATGCTGATCGCGGCGCGCGCGGTGCAGGGCGCCGGTGCCTCGATCGCGGCGCCGACATCCTTCGCCCTGGTGGCAACCACTTTCGCACCAGGAAAAGTGCGGAATCAGGCAATCGCGATCGTCGGCTCCATGGTCGGCATCGGCTCGGTAGGTGGTCTGGTGGTCGGTGGTGCGCTGACCGAGATGAGCTGGCGCTGGATCTTCCTGATCAATGTGCCGATCGGTGCGCTGATCATCCTGGGTGCGATGTACCAGCTCGCGGACACCGAACACCACCGTTCCTCGCTGGATGTGCGCGGCGCGATGCTCGGCACGCTGGCCTGCGCCGCCATCGTGTTCGGTGCGACCGAGGGACCGGAAATGGGCTGGACCAGCCCGGCCATCATCGGCTCCCTGGTCGGTGGTGTCGTGCTGCTGATCATCTTCGTCGTGATGGAACGGCAGATCGAGGATCCGCTGCTGCCGTGGTCGCTGTTCGACAGTCGCGATCGCGTCGCGACCTTCCTCTTGATCTTCCTCGCCGGTGGCGTGCTCGGTGCGATGACCTTCTTCGTCGCGCAATTTCTGCAGAACGTGCTGGGCTACGGTCCGCTGGTTGCGGGCGTGGCGTCGATTCCGTTCACCATCGGCATCGGCATCGGTGGCGCGCTGGCCTCCAAGGCAGCGTTGCTGATCGCACCTCGCTGGTTGCTGTGTGGTGCGGCCTTCGTCCTTTCCGCCGGATTGCTGTTCGGTTCACAGCTCGATGGCGGCGTGAACTACCTGACCACCTTGCTGCCGCTGTTGATCGTGATCGGCTTCGGTGTCGGCGTGGCGATGGTGCTCGCGCCGCTGTGCGTGCTCGTCGGTGTGCCGCTGTCGGATATCGGCCCGCTTTCCGCCGTGGGGCAGATGTTCATGAACCTGGCGACGCCGGTGTTCATCGGTCTGCTCACCCCCATCGCGGCATCGCGCACACTGTCGATGGGCGGCCGCACCGGTAAGGCGGCGGATATGAACGAGGCCGAGATCTTCGCGCTGGGCAGCGGGTACACGCTGGTGCTCGCGGTCTGCTCGCTCGTCGCGGTGGTGGCCGGCTTCATCGCGCTGGTACTGCGCTTCACGCCCGAGCAACTGGCTCAGGCACAGCACGCGCAAGAGGAAGCGCAGCAGACCGGTCCGATGCCGGTTGTTCGTCAGACCGGTCCGATACCGGTCGTTCGCCGGTCCGAGTACCGGGGCTGACCGGATGCCGGGTGACTCCGCTGCACCGGTGCAGTATCCGGTGACGCAGCGGGCATTCGGGCTCGCCATCCTCGTGCTGAGTGGGCTGCAGCTGATGGTGGTGCTCGATGGAACCGTGGTGATCCTCGCGTTGCCGCGACTACAGGACGAGCTCGGGTTGACCAGTTCCGGCACCGCCTGGATGGTCACCGCCTACGGGCTCCCGCTGGCCGGCTTGATGCTGCTCGGCGGCCGGATCGGTGACTCCTTCGGCCGCAAACGCATGTTCATCGTCGGTGTCGCGCTGTTCACGCTGGCCTCGCTGCTGTGCGGGCTCGCCCAGAACGAGGCAATGATCATCGCCGCCCGCGCGATCCAGGGCACCGGAGCCGCGCTCGCGGCCCCCACTGCATTCGCTTTGGTAGCAAGCACATTCGCGCCGGGAACCGTGCGCAATCAAGCCTTCGCGATCTTCGGTTCGATGATGGCGGTCGGCTCGGTCGGCGGGTTGGTGATCGGCGGTGCGCTGACCGAGGTGAGTTGGCGGTGGATCTTTCTGATCAATGTGCCGATCGGCGTATTGATCATCCTCGGCGCGGTGTATCGGCTACGTGACACCACCCATCAGCGGCTGACCTTGGATGTGCGCGGCGCGGTGCTCGGCACCCTGGCCTGCGCCGCCCTGGTGTTCGGGGCAACGGAAGGACCAGAATTCGGCTGGAGCAGCCCGGTCATCGTCGGTGCACTGGTCGGCGGCGCGGTATTGCTCTTCGTCTTCGTTTTCGCCGAACGCCGAGTGGACAATCCCCTGCTGCCGTGGTCGCTGTTCGATCACCGCGATCGGGTCGCCACCTTCCTCGCGATCCTGCTGGCAAGTGGTGTGCTCGGTGCGACAACCTATTTCGCGGGCCTGTTCATTCAGAATGTGGTCGGTTACAGCCCGCTGGTCGCCGGAATCGCCTTCATACCGTTCACCATCGGCGCCGGTCTGGGGACCGCGCTGTCGTCGAGACTGGCGATGTGGATCGCACCACGTTGGCTGCTGAGCGCGGGGGCGGGGATTCTGGTCGGCGGATTGCTGTTCGGCTCGACCCTCGATCGCGGCGTGCAGTATGTGCCGACGCTGCTGGGCCTGTTCGTCGTGATCGGTCTCGGCATCGGTATGGCGATCGTGCTTATCCCGCTATGTGTACTCGTCGGCGTTGCGCCCGCGGATATCGGCCCGCTCTCGGCGGTCGGCCAGATGTTCCTGAACCTCGGCACCCCCATCGCGATCGGCCTGCTCGCCCCGGTGGCCGCCTCGCGAACACTGGCACTCGGCGGTCGAACCGGCAGTCCCACCGGCATGACGGTCGCCGAACTCGATGCGTTGGGCAGCGGATACACCCTGGTGCTGTTCGTCGCCGCGGTCGGCGCGCTGCTGGTCGGGCTCGTCGCATTGACGTTGCGCTACACCGCCGCCGACGTCGCGCAGGCGCAGCACGCACAGGAAGAGGCCCAGCAGAGCTGAAACTGCCGGGCCCCGAACGGATTACATGCGGCCTGCGACCTTGCGTGGGGTGACGCGCACGATGACGCGGGGTCCGTCGTTGACCGACGCCGGATTGAATTCCAGATAGGGCAGCCCGGTGTACTTGTGCGACAGCTCGTTCGGCAGTGTCTTGTCGGGATCGGGCGTCATGGTCGCCGTGCCACGAATCTCTGCGTATACGTACGGATTCTCCGGCGGATTGATCATCACGGTGATGCGCGGATCGCGGGCGAGGTTCTTGCCCTGCTGGCGATCCACGGTGGTGGAGAACAGCAGGTCCTCGCCGTCACGCTGCACCCAGATGACGGTCAGGTGCGGTTGCCCATTGGGTCCGATGGTCGCCGCGGTCGCGAACACCTTCGACTCGTCCAGGTACTTCTTCAGGTCAACGGAAAGCACAGTGGTAGGGGTCACGTATAACTGGAACAGCCCACAGGTGGTTGGAATTCCGTCTCCAACTCCATCATCGATCGACGAGATGGCAAAACGGCGCCCGTGCCATCTCAGGCGACGTGTTGGTCGGCCGTCAGCAGGGCGTCGTCGAGGATGGTCAGACCTTCCTTTGCCTCGCCTTCGCTGACGATGCAGGGTGGCACGACGTGCAACCGGTTGAAGTTGACGAATACCAGCAGCCCCGCCGCGCGGCAGGCCGCGACGACCTCGGTCATCGCCGGACTGGTGCCGCCGTAGGGGGCGAGCGGTTCGCGGGTCGCTCGGTCGCGGACGAGTTCCAGGGCCCAGAAGACGCCGATCCCGCGGACCTCGCCGATGCTGGGGTGGCGCTCGGCAAGATCCCGGAGGCCGGGGCCGAGCACGCGTGCACCGATGTCGGCGGCATTCTCGACGATGCGGTCGTCGGTCATCGCGTTGATGGTCGCCACCGCCGCGGCCGTCGCCAAGGGGTGACCGGAGTAGGTCAGCCCACCTGGATACGGTCGATCGTCGAACGTCGCTGCGATGGCCGGGCTGATCGCGACGCCACCGAGCGGCACATATCCGGAGTTCACGCCCTTGGCGAAGGTGAGTAGATCCGGTACGGCACCCTCGAAATGCTCTATCGCGAACCACTTTCCGGTGCGGCCGAACCCCGACATCACCTCATCGGCGATGAAAATGATGCCGTACTTGTCGCACAACGCCCGCACCCCGGCCAGGTAGCCGGGCGGCGGAACCATGATTCCCGCTGTGCCGGGGACGGATTCGAGGATGATCGCAGCAATGGTGCTCGGCCCCTCGAAGACGATGGTCTGCTCGAGATGCGCCAGCGCGCGCTCGGTTTCCTCGGTGTCGTCGCTCGAATGGAACTGCGAGCGATAGCGAAAAGGTCCGAAGAAATGCACGACGCCGCTATTGCCGTGGTCGTTGGGCCAGCGTCGCGGATCGCCGGTGAGGTTGATCGCGGTCTCCGTGCCGCCGTGATACGAACGGTAGCGTGCCAGCACCTTGTAGCGGCCGGTGTGCAGCCGCGCCATCCGGACCGCATGCTCGACGGCGTCGGCGCCGCCGTTGGTGAAGAAGATCTTGTTCAACGCACCCGGCGTGCGTTCGGCGATCAACCGCGCGGCCTCCGAGCGTGCCTCGTTGACGTACTGCGGTGCCACGGTGCAGAGTTTGGCCGCCTGCTCCTGCACCGCGGCAACGACTTTCGGATGCTGATGCCCGATATTGGTGTTGACGAGCTGAGAGGAGAAATCGAGCAGCCTGTTGCCCTCACCATCCCAGACGTGGCAGCCCTGCGAGGCGGTGATGGTCATCGGGTTGATCTGCGCCTGCGCGGACCACGAATGGAAAACGTGGCGGCGGTCGAGTTCATAGGCGCGGGCGGCGGTCTGCCGCGCCTGGTCGGGCGTCAATCCGTTGGGCAGCGTCATCGGCGAGTTCTCCTGCGTCACTTGGTCTGTGGGCGGTGCTTTCGCGGGCGTTACTTGTTCTGGGGGAAGCCCAATTCGAGCCCGCCGTGGCTCGGATCGAGCCAGCGGCTGGTGACGGCCTTGCCTCGGGTGAAGAAGTGGACGCCATCGGTGCCGTGTGCATGCGAATCGCCAAACAGCGAATTCTTCCAACCGCCGAAGCTGTAGTACGCCATGGGAACCGGGATCGGCACATTGATGCCGACCATGCCGACTTCGACCTCGTTGTGGAAGCGCCGGGCCGCGCCGCCGTCGTTGGTGAAGATCGCGGTGCCGTTGCCGTAGGGGTTCGCGTTGATCAGCGCCAGTGCGTCGTCGTAGGTGTCGACGCGGACCACCGACAGGACGGGACCGAAGATCTCATCGGTGTAGACGCTCATATCGGTGCCGACGTGATCGAGAATCGTCGGCCCGAGCCAGAACCCGTTCGCCGCGCCGTCGGCTTCGATGCCGCGGCCGTCGAGAACTACGGTGGCTCCGGCGGATTCACCCGCGTCGATGTACGCGGCGACGCGGTCGCGGTGCTCCCGGGTCACCAGCGGACCCATATCGGTATCGCGGGTGCCGTCGCCGGTCTTGATCGTCCCGGCCCGTTCGGCGATCTTGGCGACCAGCTCGTCGCCCACGGAGCCGACCGCGAGCACCACGCTGATCGCCATGCAGCGCTCGCCCGCGGAGCCGAAACCGGCGTTGACCGCGGCGTCGGCGGCAAGGTCCAGATCCGCGTCCGGCAGCACGAGCATGTGGTTCTTCGCGCCGCCGAGGGCTTGCACCCGCTTGCCGTTCGCGGTGCCGCGCTGGTAGACGTATTTCGCGATCGGGGTCGAGCCGACGAACGAGACGGCCTTGATGCCCGGGTTGTCGAGCAGCTCGTCGACGGCGACCTTGTCGCCCTGCACCACATTGAAAACGCCTGCGGGCAGGCCCGCTTCGTGCCAAAGCTCGGCCATCCACAGCGACGCGGACGGATCCTTCTCGCTCGGCTTGAGCACTACGGTGTTGCCCGCGGCGATCGCGACCGGGAAGAACCACATCGGTACCATCGCCGGGAAATTGAACGGCGAAATAACGGCCACCGGACCCAACGGCTGGCGGATCGAGAAGATGTCCACCTTCGTCGAAGCGTTCTCGGTATATCCGCCCTTGATCAGATGCGGGATGCCACAGGCGAATTCGACGATCTCCAGACCGCGGGTCACCTCGCCGAGCGCATCGGAGAGCACCTTGCCGTGCTCGGCGGTGATCAGCTTGGCCAATTCCTCTTTGCGTTCGTTGAGCAGCTCACGGAACCGGAACAGCACCTGGGTCCGGCGGGCCAGCGAGGCGTCGCGCCACGCGGGGAACGCCGCGGTCGCGGAATCGATCGCCGCCTGCACGTCCTCGACGCGCGCCAGCGCTACCTGCCCGGTCACCACACCGGTCGCAGGATTGGTCACCGGCGCGGTCGCGGCACTCGTTCCTGCGAAGCCCTTGCCGTCGACCCAATGCGCGATTGTCTGCATATCTCCTCGATTCGATTCGTGAGCGTCGGTGTGTAGCTGCCTCCGGGCATCGGTGCCCTCGGCGTCATCGGCATGGATTCGGCTGTCATCCCGGCGCGCGCCGGGATCCAGAATGCGCGCGGGTTGTCGTTCCTACTCGTGCTTAGCTGGATCCCGGCATGCGCCGGATCGAAGTTGTCGAGTCTCACTCTGCCGCATGAATCGGCATCCGTGAGCCGACAATCTGTACGCGATTTGCGTTTTCGTATTACGATTCGTCGGTGTTGCTGTCTGTTGCGGATGTCTTGGCCATGCCGGTGGTGCGTGCGGGGGATCCGCAGGTCGTCGGTGGGGGATCGCTGGATCGTCCGGTGCGGTGGGTCCATGTCAGCGATCTGCCGGAGGTCGCCGAGCTGCTGGTCGGCGGCGAGCTGATTCTGACCACCGGACCGGCCTTGAGCGGCAGTGACGCGGCGACGGTCGACTATCTGTCGGCGTTGGCGGGAGCGGGCGTGTCCGGTCTGGTCGTCGAGCTCGGCGACGCCGTGCCCGCCCTGGCCCCAGTGGTCGCGACCACCGCCGACGCGCTCGGACTGCCGGTGATCGCACTGCACCGGATTACCAGGTTCGTCGAGATCACCGAGGCGGTGCACCGGGTGATCGTGGCCGATCAATACGCCGAACTGGAGTTCGCGAGGACGGTGCACGAGACCTTCACCGAACTCAGTGTTCGGCGCGCCTCGATGGCGGAGATCGTCAAGACTGCCGCGGGCATGCTCGACTGCTCAGTGGTGCTCGAAGACCTTTCCCATCGGGTGCTCGCACTGACCGCGCGGCACACCACCACCTCGGCGATCCTGGAGAACTGGGAGACCACCTCGCGCATGCTGCCCGAAGGCTGGGATGTGGTGGCGGTCGGTCCGCACACTCAGCGGTGGGGCAGGCTGATCCTGCGCTCCAGCCGGGTGCCGACCCCACGGGCGCGCATGGTGCTCGAGCGCGCCGCCCAAACCCTGACCCTGCATCGGATGATCGACAAGGATCGCTTCGGATTGCACCGGCAGGCGCAGACCGGTCTCATCGACGACCTGGTCAACGGCAGGGTGCTCGACGAGCGTGACGCGCAGGCCAGGGCCGCGGCGCTGGGTCTGCTTGCGCGCCGGGCGAATTACGTGCCGCTCGCGATGGATGTTGCCGCGCTGGACGAAACCGATCAGGTCGCCAGGCAGCGCCGCAGCGTGGGCGTGCTCGACGCGGTGACGCACGGCCTCGGATTGACGAAAGCCGCCGCGCTGACCGCGGCGGATCACGGCGATCGCGTCAGCATGATCCTCGCGGTCCCGCGTACCGCCGACCTCGACGAGGTGCTGCACGGGATCTGTCTGGCGATCACGGCCGAAGTGCGCCGCGTCGACGGTGTGCAGCGAGTGGTCGTCGGCGTTGGCGCGGAATCGGAATCACTGCTGGACACCGCGCGCGAACTGGCCCACGCCATGCATGTCGCCGAGGTTGCGCTATCGCTGGAAACGTCCGCGCCGCGGCCTTTCTATCGCGGCGGGGACGTTCGGTTGCGCGGCCTGCTTTCCCTCATCCGCAACGAGCCCGGCGTGCAGAGCTTCGCCGAAACCGAGCTGAGTGCGCTGCTGCGCTACGACATTCGGCATGCGGCCGACCTGACCCGCACGTTGCGGCAATTCCTCGATGTGGCGGGCAACAAAACCGAACTCGCACGCAGACTCAACATCAGCAGGCCGACGCTCTACGACCGGCTGGCGCGCATCGAGCGCATCCTCGACGTCGATCTCGAGGACGGTGAGTCCCGCACCTCGCTGCACGCCGCTCTGCTCATTCGAGATCTGACCGCGAACGCCGACAAACTGTAAGCCGACGCCGCTGGCGCCGCTCTCATCGCAAGAACCGTGATGAAAGTCACATTGCTCGACTGGTTATTTCGTGAGCCGCGGGACATTTTCTTTGATCCCACCACGCGTTCTTTGGGTCAACGGGCCCTTTTGACTCATGTGGTATCGCTATGCCTTGGGGCGTGGAAGAGCTTCGCCCTCGCTGGAGCGGTCTTGTGGAAGTCCTGGCATCGGCGGACCATCGTAGAAGTAGCCATCACCGGGTCGGGAGTCTCATCATCGTCACCTAGCTAAGGAAACGTTGAAATGACCACGAAGATTGCTTCGACGCTCGCCGCGATTGCCATCACCTTGCTTGTCGGCACAGCTGCAGCTCCCGCTGCCTCTGCCGAACCGGTAACACCGGCACCGACTCCTGCGCTGGGTTCGGTGGCCTTCTGCTTCAACATCCCGCTGGGCGTCTTCAGTTTCAGCATCTGTATCTGACGCCTGCCGAGCGGACCGAGTCGCGGTTGGTCGAGCGGGTCGTTACTTCGCTCGCGGACACAGGCTCACGTCCATTGTCGGCATCGGTGCGGTTCGCAACCTGGGTCCATGCAGACCGAGGTAGAGCGCGAACTACGCGCGCCGGCGGTCACACAGCGGTCGCCGGCGCGCGGGGAGAGCCCGGAGGGCAAGGTCGGGCTCTCAGCAGTCAGTCATCGATCAGCAGGTCGCGGATCTTCCTCTCGTAGGAGTCGATCGCCGACAACACGATCGGCAGGTCGTGGTAGTCGCCTCTGGCCTCATCGAGGAATCTGCGCAGGTCCTCGCTGTCGTGCTGGCCACCGTAGTCCGTCGGGTACCGCTGTGCGGCGTGTGCAGGCGAGGCCCAGACCAGGCCACGGGCGGCAAGGAGATCGTTGATGGCGCGCAGCTTCCCGGCCGGTACGGATAATTCCGACGGATGGTCCCGATAGATCTCCAACGCGGTGGGCGAATCCGGGAATGCGTTCGCGAATCGGTCGGCAGTGGCTGCGGCGGTCACGGCATCCCAAATCGGTTGGGCGACCAGTGCCAGCAGGATCGGCGACCCGTCGAATATCGCGGCTGCGACCGGTTCGTCATCGATGTCGAGGCAGTTGCGTTCGAAGCACCAGAGCAGTTCGTCGATTTCGGTAGGCGGAGATTCGCGGTCGAATTCGGTCGCGTCGGCGTCGAGGACCAGCCTGCCGTCGTTCAGGCGGTTGAGGAAGTACCGCAGCAGCACGTCGGTGCCGAGGTCTTCGATAACTCCGTCGACCGCTCCCGACCGGTCGTAGTTGCCCGCAATCCCCAGTGAAATCGGTTGGTACACATCGCCATTGCGGCGGATCAACACCGCTGTCGCACCGATGCCGTCCAGGCCGATACCGGTGACCATGCACCGGCAGTCGTAGAAACCCATCGCGGCAGCCTAGGTTCAGCGCACTGCGAGTGGATCCGGAGGAATGCCCAGGGGATGGAAGCCTGCACAACACTGCCATTGTGTCGGCGAGTCTGCGTGGCCCGCCTCAGGTGATGATCAAAAGCTCTGTAGGGGAGGAGATTTCGGTCTTCAGGCCCGACTTGGTCGCGATACGTGCGACTGCGCGGATGTCGGTGGGGTCGGCACGGGTGAGGACCAGAGCCCTGGCGAGCAGACCCTTGTGGTGCTTGTTGAAATGGCTCACCACGGTCCGGGTGCCGTCGGGGTGTTCGGTGAGGACGTTGGCGGTGATCGCGCCGGGGACCCGCCCCAACTGCTGGTAGCTGCCCGAGCGGAGATCGATGACCAGCTCACCTGTGGCTTCGGCGTGCAGCGCGTCGGGAAGCGCGTCGCGCCATATCGCCGAAAGGGTGGGCAGGCCGGGGAGTTTGGAGCCACCGGAAAGGCGGTAGGCGGGGATCGCGTCGGTGGCGCGGATGGCGCCGAACAATGCGGAACCGATGGCGAGCCTGGCGTCGGCCTTGGCCCGCTGCGTCTTGGTGAAGGCGCGGGCGTCGAGAGCGTCGTAGAGGACGCCGGTGTAGCGCTCCAGCGCAGGCCGGGTCGGGGAGGTACACAGGCTCGCATTGCGGGCGATCTCGACGTCGGCTCCCCTGCCGAGACCGAGGACAACGCGGGCGTGGTCGGGGTCGGCCGCCAACTTGACCACCTCGTGGATCAGGCGGTCGCGTACCGGTGTGAGCTGCGGCATCGCCAACGATGTCAGGTCGAGGGGCGCGTCACAACCACCGTCGGACTTGGTTTCGGAGGGAGGCAGCAGCACCAGCACGAGCGGATACGGTACCGGCGTGCTCGGTCGGGGCTCGGAGGCGGTAGCCGGGGCAACTACGCAGCGCCCCCGATCAGGCCGAATTAGACCAATGCCTTGCAGGCATCGCCCGGCCAGCGACTACCCTGTCGTTCCGTGATCACCCGCCTCTCCCGCCTGTTCCTGCGTACCCTGCGCGACGATCCCGCCGACGCCGAGGTGCCCAGCCACAAACTCCTCGTCCGCGCCGGATACGTGCGCCGCGTCGCCCCGGGTGTGTACTCGTGGCTGCCGCTGGGCCTGCGGGTGCTGCGCCGGGTCGAGAATGTCGTCCGGGAAGAGATGGACGCCATCGGCGCCCAGGAGATCTCGCTGCCCGCACTGCTGCCGCGCGAGCCGTACGAGACCACCAACCGGTGGACCGAATACGGTCCCGGCCTGTTCCGGCTGCAGGACCGCAAGGGCGCCGACTATCTGCTCGGCCCGACCCACGAGGAGCTGTTCGCGCTCACTGTGAAGGGCGAATACAACTCGTACAAGGATCTTCCGGTCACGTTGTATCAGATCCAGACCAAGTACCGTGACGAGGAACGTCCCCGCGCGGGCATCCTGCGTGGGCGCGAGTTCGTCATGAAGGACTCCTACTCCTTCGACCTGGACGAGGACGGGCTGAAGCGCAGTTACCAGGCGCACCGCGATGCCTATCGCCGTATCTTCGAGCGGCTCCGCGTCGACTACGTAATCGTGGCCGCGACCTCGGGTGCCATGGGCGGCAGCGCGTCGGAGGAGTTCTTGGCCGAGAGCCCGGTCGGTGAGGACACCTATGTGCGCTGCGTCGAGTCCGGGTACGCGGCCAACGTGGAGGCCGTGGTCACGCCCGCGCCCGCGGCGATCCCGCTGGAAGGGCTGCGCGCGGCTGTTGTGCACGACACCCCCGACACCCCGACCATTGCGACGCTGGTCGGTTGGGCCAATGGCGCAGGCATCGCGGAGAGCTACGGTCGTCCGGTCACCGCGGCCGACACCCTGAAGAACATCATGGTGAAGCTGCGCCATCCGGACGGCAAGACCGAAATCGTCGGGATCGGCATCCCCGGTGACCGTGAGGTGGACGACAAGCGCCTCGGCGCGTCTGTCGAACCCGCCGAGGTGGAATTGCTCACCGAGGCCGATTTCGCCGCCAATGACTTCCTGGTCAAGGGGTACATCGGACCGAAGGCGTTGCTGGACAACGGTGTTCGCTACCTGGTCGACCCGCGAGTGGTGACCGGCACCGCATGGATCACCGGCGCCGACGCGCCTGGCAAGCATGTGGTCGGCTTGGTCGCCGGCCGCGACTTCACCCCGGACGGCACCATCGAGGCCGCTGAGGTGCGCGACGGCGACCCCTCACCCGACGGGGCGGGCCCGCTGGTTTCGGCGCGCGGCATCGAGATCGGACACATCTTCCAGCTCGGCACCAAGTACACCGACGCGTTCGACGTCGATGTACTCGGTGAGAACGGCAAGCCGGTCCGGCTCACCATGGGCTCTTACGGTGTCGGGGTGTCCAGGATGGTGGCTGTCATCGCGGAGCAGCAGCACGACGACAAGGGTCTGCGCTGGCCGCGCGAGGTCGCTCCGTTCGACGTGCACGTGGTGATCGCCAACAAGGACGAGTCCGCTCGCGACGGCGGCGAACAGGTTGCCGCACAACTGGATGCGGCGGGCCTCGAGGTCGTCCTCGACGATCGCAAGGCCTCGCCCGGTGTGAAATTCAAGGATTCCGAGCTGATCGGTGTGCCGCTGATCGTGGTGGTCGGCCGCGGCTGGGCCGAGGGCAAGGTCGAGATCCGCGACCGGTTCACCGGCGAATCCATCGAGGTACCAGCGGAATCGGTGGTGGATTCGGTGCTCGCGCAGGTCCGCGGCTGACGGTGACTCAGTCCGTCACGTCGAGTGACGGTTGCTCAGGGGGCGGCGCTGCGAACGACGCCCCATTCGGTGGGTTTACCTAGCCCCCGACATCTGGACCAGGAAGTAGACAGCCCCGGCGGCTGCGGCAAACGCTGATGCATACAGCGGCCCAGTCGACCGGGGCTTCCTGGTGCTTGCGCATAAGACCCACACCTCCCCTCTGGGCGCGGGATGGGAACAAAGCCACGGCCCCTCGAACGGAGGTGCCGCCGACTTTGCCGACCATCGAGGTGTCTTCGTGTGACTGTAGGTCCTGCCGCGCCGGATGTATTGGACCGTGGTGCGGAAAGCGCGTCCGACCTACGGTTCCGTAGGGAAGATTCGCCGGGCCGACTATGGTGGACCCCCTCCGGGCTGCTGTTACTCGCTGGTAAGTTAACCGACATGACGAGCATCGACGCGTTGTTGTTCAACCCCGCCACCTACGACCCACAGCAGTTCGACGCCGAGACGCGGCGACTGTTGAAGGCCACCATCGAGTGGTTCGAATCGCGGGGCAAGCGACAGCTGCTCACCGATGACGCGGATGCGGTGTGGGTGTCGGAGTTTCTCGAGTTCGCCAAGAAGGAAAAGCTGTTCGCGACCTTCCTGACGCCCGCCGCCTATGCCGACGGCGACGCGAACCGGCGCTGGGACGCGGCCCGCAATGCGGCGCTCTCGGAGATCTTCGGGTTCTACGGTCTCGCGTACTGGTACGCCGAGCAGGTCACCATCCTCGGCCTCGGCCCGATCTGGCAGAGCGACAACGAGGCCGCCAAGAAGCGGGCCGCCGCCGACCTCGCCGACGGCCAGGTGATGGCGTTCGGTCTGTCCGAGCGCGACCACGGCGCCGACATCTACAACACCGACCTGGTGCTGACGCCGACCGAACCCGGCAGCGCCGACGCCGAAGCGGGAATCCTGTTCCGCGCCAACGGCACCAAGTACTACATCGGCAACGGCAACGTCGCCAGCATGGTGTCGGTGTTCTCACGCCGCTCCGACATCGAGGGCGCCGAGGGCTACGTGTGGTTCGCCGCCGACAGCCGCCACGACGACTACGAGCTGATCGACAACGTCATCCACGGCCAGCTCTACGTCAGCACCTTCGCGCTGCACAACTACCCGGTGACCGCCGAGGACATCCTCTCCACCGGTCCCGAAGCCTTCTCCGCGGCGCTGAACACCGTCAACGTCGGCAAGTTCAATCTCTGTCATGGCAGCATCGGCATGGTCGAGCATTCGTTCTACGAGGCGATCACCCACTCGAACAACCGCATCCTCTACGGCAACCCGGTCACCGACTTCCCGCATGTTCGGACGAACTTCGTCGATGCCTACGCCCGCATCACCGCGATGAAGCTGTTCAGCGACCGGGCCGTCGACTACTTCCGCACCGCCAGCCTCGAAGACCGCCGCTACCTGCTGTTCAACCCGATGACGAAGTCCAAGGTGACCTCCGAGGGCGAGACCGTCATGACGCTGCTGCTGGATGTGCTCGCCGCCAAGGGTTTCGAGAAGAACACCTACTTCGCCCAGGTCGCCCGCTACATCGGCACCCTGCCCCGGCTCGAGGGCACCGTGCATGTCAATGTCGGCCAGATCCTGAAGTTCATGCCGAACTACCTGTTCAACCCGAAGGAGTACCCGGAGGTCGGCACCCGCCTCGACGCGGCCGACGACGAGTTCTTCTTCCGGCAGGGCCCGGCGCGCGGTGCGGGCAAGGTGCAGTTCGCCGACTGGACCCCCGTCTACGACAAGCACACCGATGTCGCGAACGTGGCCCGCTTCTACGAGCAGGCCCAGGCCCTGCGCACCCTGCTGACCACGGCCGCCCCCGACGCCGACCAGCAGAAGGACCTGGACTTCATGCTGACCATCGGCCACCTGTTCTCCCTGGTGGTCTACGGCCAGCTGATCCTGGAGCAGGCCGCGATCACCGGCCTCGACCGCGATGTGCTCGACCAGATCTTCGACTTCCAGATCCGCGACTTCAACACCTACGCCACCACCCTCTACGGCAAGCCCACCGCTACTGCCGCACAGCAGGCGTGGGCCGTCGGCGCACTGCGCACCCCGCTCGCGGACCGTGAGCGTTTCGACCGCGTCTGGAACCAGGTCGCCTCCTACGACGGCGCGTACACGATGCGCCCGTAGTCACCGCAATTCGATGGGATCGGCCGACCTCAGAGGGGGTCGGCCGATCCCGTTCTACCCCTGCGCGGGCGTACCGTGGCCGCGGCCGTTATCGCGACACTGGACCACTTGCGGGTACCCGCAAACAAGTCGGATCCCCAAAGCACATGGCTGTCTGTGCTGCCCACCGAGCGTCAGCGGTCGGCGCCGGTCGCACGCGTCGGCGTGCGCTGTGGGCGGGACCGACCGACGGACGTCAAGCCATGCCCGGAAAGGCGACCGTCGGCGGGGCGGCGCCGAGGATCGCCTGCCAAGTGGCTTGGCGCAGAGCCGTTTCGGTGAGCGCTTCGATGCCCATCCGGCGGACGAGTTCGGTGTCGGCGCGTTCGACCACGGAGCGCCAGGCGACCGCGCAGTCGGTTTCCACGGTGACGGCGAGGTTGGCCGCGGGGATCGGGTCGTCGACCGGGAACGGGGTCGTGTAGGCGGCATCCGGTGGTGGTGCGGTGGTGCCCGCCGCGGTCAGGGTCTCGACGGTGCTGTCGCGGCGGGCACGGTGCGCGGCGGTGTATTGGGTGACGAGCCGGTCGCGTTCGGTGGAGGCGTAGGCGTCGATCACGCCGTAGGCGTATACCGCCGCGTATTCGGCGTTCAACGCGTCGATCAGGGCAAGGCGCTCGGCGTCGGTCATGTCAGCAGCACTCCCGCCTCGGTTGCGCAGGCCGCGCTGATGGAGGCCAACAGCCCTGCCCGATAACCCGATAGGGTGCGCGCGAGATCGCCGGCGGACTGTTGGGACGCGGCGAGACGATCACGTAACTGATCGATCGTCGGAGGTGTGACGGGTGGTACGGCCGCACCCGACGCCGCCGGTGCCGATCCCGTGTCGGCCGGGGTGTCCATCGAACGGGTGCGATGCGTCGGGGTGGTGCCGTCGCCGAAGACCCCGATCACCCGGTTGATCTCGGCCCGCAAGGCATCGGCGTGCGCGGTGCGTTCGCTCGCGATCGTGGTCAGCGCGGCGTGCCGCTGCGGCGTCAGCGCGATCGCCGCGGTCGCTGCTACGGCGTCGGCGCGGGCCAGAACCTCTTGTGCGGCAAGCGGATCCGGCTCATAGATCGTGTCGTCGGCGCAACCGACCGCCGCGCCGAGCGTCAGCGCGCCGACCGTGCCGCCACCGGCGATGCGCAACGCGGTGCGCCGGTCCACCGTCACGCGGTGACCGACCGACAAGCGGTCCGCGCAACCATGCCGGTCGATGGCGATGCCGGAGGTACACCCGGCGCGCGGCGGGGCATGATGGCGGATGGGCACGGCACCATCGTGCCAGATTCACGCGGTCTCTCCGACCACCCGTCGACCGGCCTGTTCGCCGGAGACCGACCGCCGCATACACAGGAAACTTGCCTCAGGCCGCTGGTCCTTTACACTCTCGTGGCGCGTTACGCTAGACCTCCGGTAGAGAATTTTCCCGCCACGTCACAACTGAACCAGGAGTCGCCCCACATGCCGATGCCGACCGAGGAAAGGCTGAGCCAGCTGGTTGCTGGACTCGTCGAACGCCGAGGATTCGACCTCGAGGGCGTCGAGATTTCGACGGCCGGCAAGCACGCGGAAGCGCAGGCTCGGGTGAAGGTGATCGTGGACAGCGACGACGCCGCGGATCTGGACACCATTGCGGAACTCAGCAGGGAGCTCTCCGAGCATCTCGACGAGGCAGGCGATTTCGGCGAGACGGAGTATCTGCTGGAAGTCACCACACCCGGCATCGATCGCCCGCTCACCGCCGACCGGCACTGGCGTCGCGCCCGTGGGCGTAAAGTGCGGATCTCGCTACGACCCGGGGTGCCCGCCCCTGATTCGGGTGGATCGGACAAGTTCGAAGCCAGGGTCGGTGCGCTCACCGACGGCACGGTGGCGCTGGTGCTCGGCGGCAAACGCAACCCGCATCGGGTCAGCGTCGCGCTCGCCGACATCGCCGAAGCCGTCGTCCAGGTCGAGTTCTCGCCGCCCGGTGCGGGTGAGCTCGAGCTTGCGGGTGGAGTCGCGCCCGGCCGTCCGCGGCCGGGACAGGAAGAAGAAGTTCTAGGAACGACCGATGCATTGTCCGAATCAATAACAGCGTCCGATTCGCCGACCGAAGGGATCGTGGAATGAACATCGAAATCGAAGCCCTGCGCGCGATTGTCGCCGACAAGGGGATCTCGATCGAGACCGTGATCTCCGCGATCGAGTCGGCATTGCTCACCGCCTACCGGCACACCGAGGGCCACCAGCCCAACGCGCGCATCGACATCAACCAGAAGACCGGCGTCGTGCGGGTGATGGCCATGGAGGTCGACGCCGACGGCAACATGATTTCCGAATGGGACGACACCCCAGAGGGATTCGGCCGGATCGCCGCGACCACCGCACGCCAGGTGGTGTTGCAGCGACTGCGCGATGCGGAGAACGAGAAGTCCTTCGGCGAGTTCGCCACCCATGAGGGCGACATCGTCGGCGGCGTCGTGCAGCGCGACGCGCGCGCCAACGCTCGCGGCACCATCGTGGTGCGCATCGGTAGCGAGATGCACGGGACCGAGGGCTTGATCCCGCCCGCCGAGCAGGTGCCCGGCGAAACCTACGAGCACGGCGACCGGATCAAGTGCTACGTCGTCGGCGTCTCGCGCGGCCCGCGTGGCCCGCAGATCACGCTGTCGCGGACGCACCCGAATCTGGTGCGCCGGCTGTTCGCGCTCGAGGTTCCCGAGATCGCCGACGGCTCGGTGGAGATCGTCGCGGTCGCTCGTGAGGCCGGGCACCGCTCCAAGATCGCGGTGCGCACCACCGTGCCGGGAGTCAACGCCAAGGGCGCCTGTATCGGCCCGATGGGGCAGCGGGTGCGCAACGTGATGAGCGAGCTGGCAGGCGAGAAGATCGACATCATCGATTACGCGGAGGACCCGGCGACTTTCGTCGGCAATGCGCTCTCGCCGTCCAAAGTGGTATCGGTCACCATCGTCGATGCGGAGGCGCGCGCTGCGCGGGTCGTGGTGCCGGACTTCCAGCTCTCGCTCGCGATCGGCAAGGAGGGGCAGAATGCCCGCCTGGCGGCCCGCTTGACCGGCTGGCGCATCGATATCCGCAGCGACGCGGCCCCTGACATGGGCGGCAGTGTGCGAACGGAAGCGCATCGAAGTTGACCGACACCGCTCGCGGTGAGCCGCGTATGGGCCCGATACCGGATGCTTCGGATGACATGTTGGTAACTTCCGCGGGGGCGGGGTTCGGTGATCTGACCGGGGCAGCGGTAGAGTGGTCTCAGGTTCAACGCGAGCCTTCGGTTTCCTTGCCCGACCGCACCAGCCAGCAGCCAACAACGCCCCAGCGTCCGGCAGCTCCGGTGCGGACTTGCATCGGATGCCGGAAGCGCGAGTTGACCGTCGACCTGTTGCGGATCGTGGCGCGGGAATGTGAGACCGGCACAAATGGTTCTCATGCTTTTGCGGTCGTTCCCGATCCGCAGCGCAGACTTCCCGGACGGGGTGCCTGGTTGCACCCCGTTTCGGTTTGTTTGACCGCAGCAGAGCGACGCCGAGCATTCGGCAGAGCACTACGAGTGTCCGGACATCTGGATATCTCAGCCCTGGAGAAGTACCTCGAGAACAGGCACGAGCACTCATGAGCACACCGTGAAGCACCAACGATGAACGTCCATCGGAGATAACCCGAGGTCGTGCGGGCCCGCCTTCCCTAGGCGGAGGCACTGCTCGACCTCTCAGTGAGGAGAGCAGTGGCAGGCAAAGCCCGCGTGCACGAGTTGGCCAAAGAACTCGGTGTCACAAGCAAAGAACTACTCGCAAAGCTCAAGGAGCAGGGCGAGTTCGTGAAGTCGGCGTCCTCGACGGTGGAAGCACCCGTCGCACGTCGGCTGCGCGAGTCGGTGGCGGCGAAGTCCGCACCGGCCAATGGAGCAGCCAAGTCCGAGGCGCGGCCCGGATCGGCGTCGACGGCCCGTCCGGCCGCCAAGCCCACCCCGGGTGGGCCGCGTCCAGGTCCACGTACTCCGGCTCCGGCTCCGGCAGCCACCCCCGCGGCTCCGGCCGCACGGGAAACCGCTGAGCCCGTCGCCCGGCCCGCCGAGCGCGTCGCCGACGCGGTGCGCCCCGGTCCGGCCGTGAAGCCGGCTCCCGCGGCCCCGGTCGCGCGCGAATCGGCGCCGGTTCAGGACGCCGCACAGTCGGCTCCCGCGGCGAAGGCCGCTCCGGCTCCGGCCGGTCCGCGCCCGACCCCAGGTGGTCCGCGGCCCGGTCAGCCGCAGCAACAGCGCCCCGGCGCCCCCGCGCAGGGCTCGGGCCCGCGCCCCGGTGGTCCCGCGGGCGGTCCGAAGCCAGGCCCCAAGACCCCTCGGGTCGGCAACAATCCGTATTCATCGGCTCCCGAGCGTGAGCGCCCCGCGCCGCGTCCTGCCCCCGGCCAAGGCGGTCCGCGCCCGGGTCCCGGGCACGGTCCGCGTCCCGGCGCACCCGCGCAGGGCGGCGCGCGTCCGGCTCCCGGTCAGGGCGGTCCCCGTCCGGCCGCTGGTCAGGGTGGTCCCCGTCCGGGTGGACCGCGGCCGAGCCCCGGCTCGATGCCGCCGCGCCCGAATCCCGGTGCCATGCCTGCTCGTTCGGCCCGTCCGGGTCCGGGCGGCGGCGCGGGTGCCGGTCGTCCTGGCGGTCCCGGCGGTCGTCCGGGTGGACCCGGCGGTCGTCCCGGTGGCGGTGGCGGTGGCGGTGGCTACCGCGGCGGTCCCGGTGGCGGTGGCGGTGGCGGCACGGGTGCGCCCGGTGCCGGTGCGGGTGCTCCCGCGGCGGGCGGTTTCCGTGGTCGTCCCGGTGGCGGCGGTGGTCGTCCCGGCGGACCCGGTGGCCGTGGTGGCGCAGCCGGTGCCTTCGGTCGTCCCGGCGGCGCGGTCCGTCGTGGCCGCAAGTCGAAGCGGGCGAAGCGCGCCGAGTACGAGAACATGCAGGCGCCCGCGGTCGGCGGCGTGCGGCTGCCGCGCGGCAACGGCGAGATCATCCGTCTCGCCCGCGGCGCATCGCTGTCGGACTTCGCGGAGAAGATCGACGCCAACCCGGCCTCCCTGGTCCAGGCGCTGTTCAACCTCGGCGAAATGGTCACCGCTACCCAGTCGGTGAACGACGAGACCCTCGAGCTGCTCGGCAGCGAGATGAACTACGTCGTGCACGTCGTCAGCCCGGAGGACGAGGATCGCGAGCTGCTCGAAAGCTTCGACCTCACCTACGGCGAGGACGAGGGTGGCGAGGAAGACCTGCAGATCAGGCCGCCGGTGGTGACCGTCATGGGTCACGTCGACCACGGTAAGACCCGACTGCTCGACACGATCCGTAAGGCCAACGTCCGTGAGGGCGAGGCCGGTGGCATCACCCAGCACATCGGCGCCTACCAGGTGCTGACGCACGTCAACGACGAAGACCGACTGATCACCTTCATCGACACCCCGGGTCACGAGGCGTTCACCGCCATGCGTGCCCGTGGTGCGAAGGCCACCGACATCGCGATCCTGGTGGTCGCGGCCGACGACGGCGTCATGCCGCAGACGGTGGAAGCGATCAACCATGCGCAAGCGGCCGACGTGCCGATCGTGGTGGCGGTCAACAAGATCGACAAGGAAGGCGCGAACCCGGACAAGATCCGGCAGCAGCTGACCGAATACGGTCTGGTGACCGAGGAGTACGGCGGCGACACCATGTTCGTCGACATCTCCGCCAAGCAGGGCACCAACATCGAGGCGCTGCTGGAAGCGGTCGTGCTGACCGCGGACGCATCGCTGGACCTGCGGGCCAACCCGGACATGGACGCCCAGGGTGTCGCCATCGAGGCGCACCTCGACCGCGGCCGTGGTCCGGTGGCAACCGTGCTCATCCAGCGCGGCACGCTGCGTGTCGGCGACTCGATCGTGGCGGGCGACGCCTACGGTCGCGTCCGTCGCATGGTCGACGAGCACGGCGAGGATGTTGTTGCGGCGCTGCCGTCGCGACCGGTCCAGGTCATCGGCTTCACGTCGGTGCCGGGCGCCGGTGACAACCTCCTGGTTGTCGACGAGGACCGCATCGCACGTCAGATCGCCGATCGCCGCAATGCGCGTAAGCGCAACGCACTGGCCGCTCGCAGCCGCAAGCGGATCAGCCTGGAAGATCTGGATGCCGCACTGAAGGAGACTTCGGAGCTGAACCTGATCCTGAAGGGCGACAACTCCGGTACCGTCGAGGCCCTCGAAGAGGCGCTGCTCGGTATCCAGGTGGACGACGAGGTGCGTCTGCGGGTCATCGACCGTGGTGTCGGTGGTGTCACCGAGACCAACGTCAACCTGGCGTCGGCGTCGAACGCGATCATCATCGGGTTCAATGTCCGTGCAGAGGGCAAGGCGACCGAGTTGGCCAACCGCGAAGGCGTGGACATCCGGTACTACTCGGTGATCTACCAGGCCATCGATGAGATCGAGAAGGCCCTCAAGGGCATGCTCAAGCCGATCTACGAAGAGGTCGAGCTGGGTCGCGCCGAGATCCGCGCGATCTTCCGGTCCTCCAAGATCGGTAACATCGCCGGCTGCATGGTCACCTCCGGGTCGGTCAAGCGCAATGCGAAGGCCAGGCTGCTGCGTGACAACGTGGTGGTCGCCGAGACGATGACGATCTCCTCCCTGAAGCGTGAGAAGGATGACGCCGCCGAGGTCCGCGAGGGTTTCGAATGCGGTATGACCGTCACCTACTCCGACATCAAGGAAGGCGACATCATCGAGGCCTACGAGCTGCGCGAGAAGCCGCGCGACTGATAGCCGCAACAGCGTCGCGCCCGCCCGTCACCCCGGCGAAAGCCGGGGCTCGGGTGGGCGCGACCTGACGGCGCTATCGTCTCGATACTGAAGAATCTCGACACTGAAGAGGTGTGCGTGTACCTCGGTGCACTGGAGTTCGACATCCTGCTCGGTGACGTGCATTCACTGAAGGAGAAGCGTTCGGTGATCCGGCCGGTCCTGGCCGAGTTGCAACGCTTCGGGGTGAGTGCCGCCGAAGGCGGGGAACACGATCGGCATCGCCGGTCGTTGCTGGGAGTCGCCATGGTCAGTTCCGGAATGGATCATCTGACCGAGGTGCTCGACAAATGTGAGCGGCACGTTGCCGCCCGTCCGGAGTTAGAGTTGCTGGCAGTGCGCCGCAGGATCTTCGGACCCGAAGACTGACGTTTTATTGTGAGGAGGGTTCAGCCATGGTGGATCAAGCCAGGGCACGCCGACTCGCCAAGCGGATTTCCGCGATCGTGGCGACCGCGATCGAGTACGAGGTGAAGGATCCGCGCCTGAATTTCGTGACCATCACCGACGCCAAGGTCTCCCCGGATCTGCGGGACGCCAAGGTGTACTACACGGTGCTGGGCGAAAGCTTGGACGTCGAACCCGATTACGAGGGTGCGGCCATGGGCCTGGAGAAGGCGAAGGGCGTGCTGCGTTCGAAGGTGGGCGCAGGCACCGGCGTGAAGTTCACCCCGACGCTGGCCTTTGTGCTCGACAAGGTGCCCGAGGTGGCTGCGGACATGGAGGCATTGCTGGCCAAGGCCAGAGCTGCCGACGAAGCGGTGGCGAAGGTGGCGGCCACCGCTACCCACGCAGGCGAGTCCGATCCGTACAAGGTCGAACGCGACACCGACGAGTGACATGCGGTAGGCGATGACGACGATGCCCGAAGCAGTCGGTCTCGACGCGGCGGATCTCGATGCGGCCGTCGCGGCATTGGCGGCCGCACGCTCGGTCACCATCCTGTGCCACGTGCAGCCTGATGCCGATACCATCGGCAGTGGGCTGGCATTGGCGTTGATACTGCATCGTCGCGGCATTCCGGTGTGGGTGTCGTTCGCCGAACCGGCCGATTTGCCCGTTTCGATGCGGTCGTTGCCAGGCGCGCATCATTTGGTCGCGCCGGAGCAGGTACCGCGTGAGGTGGACCTGCTGGTGGCCGTGGACTGCGGCAGCGCGGGCAGGCTCGGCGCTTTGGCCGACCGATTGTCCGGTGCCGCAACAACACTGGTGCTCGATCATCACCGATCCAACACCAGGTTCGGGACGGTCAATGTGGTCGATCCGAACGCGGAGTCGACGACCAGCGTGCTCGTCCGGTTGCTCGACGCGTGGCAAGTGCCGATCGATCCCGAAGTGGCGCACTGCCTTTACGCAGGGCTTGTCACCGACACCGGCTCGTTCCGCTGGGTTCGGCCCGGCACCCACCGTTTGGCCGAGCGACTGCTGGCCACCGGTATCGACGGTGCGGAGATTTCCCGCACGCTGATGGACACCCACCCGTTCAATTGGCTGCCGATGCTGTCGCGCGTCCTGGGCTCCGCGCAGTTGGTGCCCTCGGCGAATGGCGGCACGGGCCTGGTGTACGCGTTCGTGCGTCGCGCCGATGTGGCCGAGGTCAGCTCGGAAGAAGCGGAGAGTGTCGTCGACATCGTCCGCACCACCGCCGAAGCGGGCGTTGCCGCGGTCTTCAAGGAGTCACGCACCATCCAGGAGCGCTGGACCGTGTCGCTGCGTTCCCGCGACACCACACCCGGCGGCGCCGACGGCGTCGACGTGGCCGCGATAGCAACTGCCTTGGGTGGCGGCGGACATCGCTTCGCTGCCGGTTACACCACCAACGGCACGCCCGAATCCATTGTCGCGGCACTGCTGGCCGCTCTCGGGTGAGCGGGTGAGTACTGAGGACCTCGGCGGGGGCGCTGGGCACGAGTCCATCGTGGTTGCCGCGCCGCCGGAGCGTGCTGATCCGGCGGCGAATGCCGGGCCGAGGCGGATTCTCGGACTTGCGGTGCCGACGTTGGGAGTGCTCGTCGCCGAACCGATCTATCTGCTGTTCGACCTGGCGGTGGTCGGGCGGCTCGGGGCGTTGGCGCTGGCTGGGCTTGCAGTCGGGGGATTGATTCTGGCTCAGGCGAGTTCGCAGCTGACCTTTTTGTCCTACGGCACCACCGCGCGCGCTGCCCGCAGGCATGGTGCGGGGGATGAGCGCGGTGCGGTGGCCGAGGGCGTGCAGGCGACGTGGATCGCCGTCGTATTGGGGGCGCTGATCGTCTTTGCGGTGCAGCTGTTCGCGATTCCGCTGACGAATGTGATCGCAGGCGGTGGGGGTATCGCGGCTGAGGCTCTGCTCTGGGTGCGGATCGCGTTGTTCGGTGTCCCGCTGATCCTGATTTCGATGGCGGGCAACGGGTGGCTGCGTGGGGTACAGCAGACCCGTCGACCGTTGTTGTTCGTGGTTGCCGGGCTGTCGGTTTCAGGTGTGCTGTGCCCGGTACTGGTGCACGGGCTGCTCGGTGCACCACGCCTCGAGCTGCCAGGATCCGCTGTGGCCAATGTTGCCGGGCAGGCCGTGACGGCCGTGTTGTTCCTCAGTGCTCTGGTGCGTGAACGGATTTCGCTCGCTCCGCACTGGTCGGTTATGCGTGCGCAGTTGGTGCTCGGTCGCGACCTGATCGTCCGCAGTCTTGCCTTCCAAGCCTGTTTCGTCTCGGCGGCCGCCGTCGCCGCCCGATTCGGTGCTGCCTCCGTCGCCGCCCACCAATTGGTCCTGCAACTCTGGAATTTCCTTGCCTTGACGCTGGATTCGCTCGCGATCGCCGCGCAAACCCTGGTCGGAGCCGCGCTCGGTGCAGGCGACGCGCAGGGCGCAGGCAGCCTGGCACGTCGCATCACTCGCTGGTCGGAGCTCTTCGCATTGATCTTGGCGGCGTTCTTCGCCGCGGGCGTCGTCGTGATGCCGAAACTTTTCACCGACGACCCCGCCGTGTTGGACCGCACACACGTCGCGTGGTGGTTCTTCGTCGCCATCATCCCGGTCGCAGGCATCGTCTTCGCGCTCGACGGCGTCCTGCTCGGCGCGGGCGACGCGGCCTACCTGCGGACCACCACCCTCGGCGCAGCACTGCTCGGCTTCCTCCCCGCGATTTGGCTATCGCTTGCCTTCGACTGGGGTCTAGCCGGGATCTGGTCCGGCCTTGTCGGATTCATGCTGCTGCGGTTGATCGCCGTGGCCTGGCGGGCGGAGTCGGGCCGATGGGCGCAGGTCGGCATGGAAATTCCCGGACGGGGCCGCGCAGCGGCCTGAGCCTGCAAGAATCGTCGGTGTCGAGCTCAGCTCTCCGCAGTGTGCTGAGCAGAGCTCAACGCGCCCGGCGGGCGTACCCGGCTCAGCCTTCCGCAACTCGGGTATCGGACGGCCGGCTTCCACCGTGGTTCACTGGCAGTGGATGCGTTGTCGGAGTAATCCCTCGGATGGCAGACACGGCGAGCTGCCCGATCGGCTGCGTCGGTCAGCGCTCGACGTAGCGTCGGACGACCACCGTTGCGGGGCGAATGGAGCGGCCGGAGACGGTGAGGCCGGGTTGGATCAGACCATCGACGGTGCGATCCGCGGCCGGGTCGTCGGTTGGCGTGACGTCGGACGCCTCCATGGTGAGCGCGTCGAAGGGTGAGTTGGGTCGGGGTGTGACGAGGGATCCGCCGCGGCCGACGATGAGGCGCTCGACGCGAGTGGCCATGGCGTCGAAGGCATCACGTTCGCGGGGGGACTGCGCGGTGGCGGCGCAGGCGGCGGTGTCGGCGTACAGGGCGAACAGTTCGACGACCAAGGGAAGATCGGCTCCCGCGCGGTCCCGATCGGCACGTGCCTTCGCTGTATCGACCATGCGCTCGATCGTCGCGGCCTGGCGGGCGATCACGCGGGACAGGTCCTCGATGCGCTCGGCGAGTTGATCGATCGTGGTCTTCGGATCTTCGATCGACCGGGCGGCTGGTTCCGTCATATTCGCACCATAACCGGACGTGATCAATCGGGTTGGGCGCCAGCCGGATTCGGCGGTGTTCGCGGCTGGGAACCGGTCGGATCCGGCTGCTACCATCGCGTCTCATGGGGGTTTACGGCATCGACCTGGGCACCACGAACTCGGCCATCGCGCGCATCGACGCCGACGGCCGCCCCGAAATCATGGTCGGGATGACCGGTGACTCGACGGTTCCCTCGGTGGTGCTGTTCGCCTCCGCGAACGATCATCTCGTCGGTGAAGGCGCCCGGCGGCAGGCCCGGCTGGATCCGGAACATGTGTGCGCGTTGGTCAAACGCCGCATGGGCGACAGCGAGTGGCGGTTCGCGGCGCACGGGAAGACCTGGTCGGCGCCCGCGGTATCGGCGCTGATCTTGAAAAGCCTTGCCTCCGACGCTGAATTCGGTGGTGGCGAGCCGGTCAAACGTGCCGTCATCACTGTCCCCGCGTATTTCGGTGACGAGGAGCGTCGCGCGACGATCCAGGCGGGCACCTATGCCGGTCTCGATGTTGCCGGTGTGCTGTCGGAGCCGATCGCCGCGGCGCTGTCCTATGGGTTCGGCCGCCTCGACGGCAGTATGGATGTCGATAAGCACCCGGCGCGCGAGACCGTGCTCGTCTACGACCTCGGCGGTGGCACGTTCGACGCCACTGTCATCGAGCTCGCCGATCGCCGTATCTCGGTGCTCGCGGTCGAGGGCGACCATCAGCTCGGCGGTGCCGATTGGGACGAGCGGATCGCCCTGTATCTGTCGCAGCAATTCTGCGCGGCCAATCCGGATGCCGAAGACCCGCTGGACGATTCGGCGGGATCGCAGATGCTGGTGCTGGCCGCCGAACGGGCCAAACGTGAGTTGACCGACGCCGACCACACCGATGTGGTGGTCGCCCACGACGGTGCAAGGGCCGTCATCTCGCTGACCCGCGACGACGTCGAGACCATGACCGCTTCACTGATGCAGCGCACGATAGATCTCACCCGCGACTGCTTGGCCGCGGCGAGTAAGCGCGGCGTCTCGTCCGTCGACCGCTTGCTGCTGGTCGGCGGTTCGTCCCGAATGCCCATGGTGGAGCGTGACCTTCAACGGGAGCTGGGGCTGGCCGGTGAACTGCGCGATCCCGATCTTTCGGTGGCACGCGGCGCCGCGCTGTACGGGGAGAAGCTCGAGATGGAGCGGCTGATCATCGCCGACCTGGTGACCAGGGGCCGGCTCCGCGACGGAGCGGGCATCCAGGATGCGTCGCAACAGGATCTGGACAATGCGATCGGGCGGGTCGCCGCGTCGTTCGGGCAGCCGGTGAGCCTGGTGCGCCGGATGCTGGAAATTCAGGTCGACACGGTCGTCTCGCGCGGATTCGGTCTGCTCGCGCTGGACCACCGGTATGGGTTGGCGGCGACCTGGCTGGTCAACCGGAATCAGACGTTGCCGGTTCGAGTACGGCGGTCCTTCGGCACGGTCCGCCCCGACCAGGACGAGATCGCCCTGACCGTGGTCGAGCAGCAGGGGCAAGCCGCGTCGATGCGGCCGGAGGACACGAAAGTACTGATAGAGGGACGCATTCGGGGGATTCCGCCCGGGTATCCCGAAGGCAGCGAGGTGCGGGTGACCTTCGAAATGGGTTTCGACGGCGTGCTGCACGTGACGGCCCATCACATCGACGCCGACATTCCGTTGGTCCTAGCTACTCAGACCGGGGCGACATTGTCACAAGCCGACGTGGAGCGTGAGCTGGATCAGGTCCAGCGCTCGCGTCGGCGCAGTAGCTGAGTCACCTCATGGAGGCATTCAACCCGAACGACTATCGCAAGCGTGTGCTCGCCGGCGTCGAGCGCAGAGGCGGCATCGAGCACTCGGATCCGTTCGAGCTCTACGACATTCCGCTGGCGGAAGCAGACACGCTGAGCGATGCCGAGGTGGCCGCACGGGTCGCCGAGGTGTGGGGTTTCTGGCAGCGTCAGCGCGATCATCCGAAGTACCGGGTGCTGGTGGGGCTGCTTGTCGAGGCGCACTCCATTTTGTCGGGGCTGGTGCTCGAGGCGGGAACGCGGCGGGCCGAGGCGGCGCGGGTGCGCGAGCGTCGTGCCCAGCGCGACGCGGATCGATACGAGATGCTCGATACCGCGATATCCCGCTTGGTGCAGCGCTACGGCGGCGTACCGGCCGGAAAAGTCGAGGGGCTGACCGAGATCGGCGCGATGGGCGGGCTCAGTGCCGCCGAGGTTGCGACTCGGATGCGCAGGCACCGAGTCATCGCCGACGCCGAACCCGCCGCTCCCAGCGTGCTCACCGACCAGCGCAGACGGCAGATCCGCCAACTGCTCGCTGAATGGGAGCGGCTGCTGGAGGGACCGCCGACACCGACCTTGTTCGCCCTGCTCCGAGTGGAATCCACGAACGCGGGCCGGACTCGCGAGATTCGGCTGCGTGCCGAGGCATTGCGCGCCCGGTCTCGGGAACTGCCGCCGGGGCGGGTTCGAGTGGTGTTGGATGAACTGCTGATTCATGTTCACGACGTGCTCGAGTCCGGTGACGCTGCCATGGCGGAATACCTGCGCGCGGTGGCCGGGGATGTCGCCACCGAGCTTCGCCCGAAGGTCAGGGCCGCGGTGCTCGTCGAAGACGAGCTCGTCGGTACGGACTTCCAGTATCTCCTCGACGAGGCTGTCGCGTTGGGGCTCGACCGCGCCGGCGCCACTCGGCTGCTTACCGGACTCGCCGCGGAACTCGGTGCTTCCGTGGAGGATTCGTCGCACGGCGTGCCACCCCGAACACCTACGTCGTCCGATACATCGCTGCCGAGGACCGCGCCGCATGGCACGACCGCACCCCGACCGCGAACAGCATCGACGTCGAGTACGTCGCCGACCCGATCGGGAACGCCGGTGCCTCGGCAATGGGAGGCGCCGTTGAAGGCGGCACGCGCGGCGTTGCGAGCCGGCCGTCCGAGCGAAGCGGCGCGTCAGGTCGCCGAGGCACGTCGGCTCCTCGGCGCCGATGATGACGGCCTGACACCCATCAGGTCGGTCGCCGACGAAGTGGATCGAGTGCTCGCGGCGGCCGCAGCGCAATGGCACAGCGCGAGCGCGGCTTGCGCGGCGAAGCGATACGTCGAGGCCGTGCCGCACCTGGAGTCCTTGCAGCGCACCGCCTCCGACATGCCGCCCCCACAGCAGGGTCGTACCCTTGACGAACTACTTGCCGAAGCACGGGCGGCGATCGCCGAAGCGGACCGGCTCGTTGCCGTAGCACAGGCGGGGCCCGCCGAGACCCTGCTGCGCGGTCTGGTCGACGCCAAAGCTATCTGCGCCGACCATGAAGGCGCAGCAGCCGCGCTCGCGCAGGCGCCTGTCGAGGCGCCGGCCCGTGTCGAGGCCACCCGCACCGCGACCGGATCGGTCCTGGTGGTCTGGTCACCATCATCGACTGCCACAGTCGATTACCGAGTGACCCGCCTGCAACCGGACGGCTCCTGGCGCGTAGTCGGCCGCACCCGAGCCACCGAACTCGAAGACGGTGGCGCACCCGCAGGCCGGCTGCCCGTCTACGCGGTAGCCGCCGCAGTCGCCGGGAAGTACTCGGAGATCGCCCGATCCGACACCGCACCCACCCTGCATCCCGGAGCTGAGTCACCGAAACCACTTGGTGAGCAACAACTCTCACTATCCGATCCTGCGCTAAACGATTCGATACCGGCGTCGACCAATCCCGAGGTCCGTCCCATGCCCGCGCAGGGCGATCCTGGCGATTCGTCGGGTGCCGCTGTGCCATCGTCCGACGATGCTGGGCCCGCCACGGGCGATGACCGGCATTCGCCTCGTGATTACGGCTATTCGAGGGGTGATGGTGAGTTCTCGGCGGAGAGTCGTGGAAATGTGCAGAGTCATGGTGCGACCTCGCCGGTCCCGCCGGAGCGTTTGCAGGGTCGTCCGCAGGGCGATGGCGGTGGCTCGTCCGGCGAGCATGTGTCCTCGCTGGCCGAACGCGAGTATCCGCTGGCCGATCGGGGGCGCTCCGACGGCGATCGTGTACCGGCACAAGATGATCCCGCGTACCGGCACGATGATCCCGCTCCCAGCGGGATCCCCACTGTCACAGGCTTGGCCGCGCAAAACGGCCTACTGGTGTTCACCTGGCCGAGTGGCGTCACCGAAGTAATGGTCGTGATCCGTGCCGACGAGCCGCCGAGCACCCCGGACGACTCGTGCGCCCGTGCATGGAAGGTCACCAATATGCGCTACGAGATCGACGGCGGTGTCCGCATCCCCGAGAGCATCGACCGCCCATGCCACATCGCGATCGCGTCATGCCGTCGCGAAGCAACGGGAAAGCTTACTGTTGCAACAGGTTTCGCAGACACAGCCCGAATCCACTGGGAATGCTAGCCGGCTTCTCGTAACTGGCGATCGGAGGTCGTTGCTCACGATCACATTGCCTCGCCGAAGTCCGCAGCCCGGTCGAGCCGCAAACCTGCCGACTCGGCTCATCTTCAGTGACAATCCCGCCGCCGAGCTCTTGCCACTCGATGTGAGCCATCCAGGTCGCAACCCTGCGCCTGGCTCATACTCCCAGGCGCCGGAGATCAGCGCGCCACATGTGGCGAGGGTGCGGTGGTCTGTGCTGAGCGCGTGCTCGCGGGTGATGAGTGGTGGGCGAGGGAGCGGGTCGGCGGGCGGAGAGTGGTGTGGCTGTGCCAATGTAGGTGGGGTGATACCCAAGTTGATGGCGGTGAGCGACGTTCATGTCGGCCACCAGGGGAATCGTCCGGTGGTCGAGGAGATCAGGGCGGATTCGCCGGAGGACTGGTTGATCGTCGCCGGGGACGTGGCGGAGAAGAGCGACGACATCCGGTGGACGCTCGAGCTGTTGCGCGGCCGGTTCGCGAAGGTGATCTGGGTGCCGGGTAACCACGAATTGTGGACCACGGCAAAGGACCCGGTCCAGATGCACGGTGCGGCGCGATACGACTATCTGGTGTCGATCTGCCGCGATCTCGACGTGCTCACACCGGAGGATCCGTTCCCGGTATGGGAGGGCGCAGGCGCGGAGGAGCACGGCGGACGGGTGACCTTGGCCCCGATGTTCCTGCTCTACGACTACTCGTGGCTGCCCGCAGGGACCACCACGAAGGCCGAGGGACTGGCCGTCGCCCGCGACCGCAACGTAGTGGCGACCGACGAGTTCTTGCTCTCGCCGGACCCGTTCTCGACCCGCGACGCCTGGTGCCATGCCCGAGTCCAGGTCACCCAGCGCAAGCTGGACGCACTCGCGCCCGGCACGCCGTTGGTGATGATCAACCACTTCCCGCTGGTTCGCCAACCCACCGACGTGTTGTTCTACCCGGAGTTCGCCCTCTGGTGTGGCACCGACCTGACCGCCGACTGGCACACCCGATACAACGTGGTGTGCTCGGTTTACGGCCACCTGCACATCCCGCGCACCTCCTACTACGACGGCGTCCGATTCGAAGAGGTCTCCCTCGGTTACCCCCGCGAATGGCAGCGCCGCGGCCTGCCCGACCGCCTGCTGCGCCAGATCCTGCCTGCCCCGGAGTACCCGCCGGGCTCGCTGAACAAGTGGGGCGGCCATTTCAAGGTCACGCCGGAAATGGAAGCGGCCGCCGCCGAAATGCGGAGCAAAGCAGAACGTCGCCGCGGAGTCTGACTCCGCATGCTCGCGCCAGCCGGGCTGGACTACGCTCGTTGGCGATGATCGAGAAAATTCTGCCTGCTGGTGTGGCCTCGGCCGAGCTGTTGGAGTACCCGGAGGAGCTGACGGCGCATCCTGCGGAGGAGCATCTCATCGCGAAGTCGGTGGAGAAGCGCCGTCGGGACTTCATCGGAGCCCGGCATTGCGCGCGACTCGCGTTGGCGGAGCTCGGCGAGCCGCCGGTGGCCATCGGTAAAGGGGAGCGGGGTGCGCCGGTGTGGCCGCGCGGCATCGTCGGGAGCCTGACGCACACCGAGGGGTACCGGGCGGCGGCGCTGGCGCACAAGCTGCGGTTCCGGTCTGTCGGGATCGATGCGGAACCACATGGTCCGCTCCCCGAGGGCGTGCTGGATTCGGTGAGCCTGCCGCCGGAGCGAGAGTGGCTCACCAGCGCGAGCCCCCTCGTTGCCGTGCATCTCGACCGACTGCTGTTCTGTGCCAAGGAAGCCACCTACAAGGCATGGTGGCCGCTGACGTCGCGTTGGCTCGGCTTCGAGGACGCGCACATCACCTTCACCGTCGACGAGAGCTCCGACGGTGCCGGTACCGGAACCTTCCACAGCGAGCTGCTGGTGCCAGGGCAGACCAATGACGGTGGTGTGCCGTTGACCTCCTTCGACGGTCGCTGGATGATCGGCGACGGGCTCATCCTCACCGCGATTGTGCACGGCTGATGGCCGGCTCGACGGTGCGTCCCGATGTGCTCGGCGGTCTGCTGATCGTGGACAAAGACGGCGGCTGGACCAGCCACGATGTGGTAGCGAAGTGTCGGAAGCTGTTGCGCACCAAGAAGGTCGGTCACGCGGGCACATTGGACCCGATGGCCACCGGGGTGCTTGTGCTCGGCGTGGAGCGCGCCACCAAGCTGCTCGGGCTGCTCACCCTCACCACCAAGGCCTACACTGCGACCATTCGCCTCGGCCAGGCCACCACCACCGACGACGCCGAGGGCGAGGTGCTCGCGACGACACCGGCGAACCACCTGTCCGATGGCGAAATTGCCACGGCCACGGCGGAACTGACCGGCAATATCGAACAGGTGCCTGCCACCGTCAGCGCGATCAAGGTGAACGGCGAACGCGCCTACGCACGCCATCGCGCTGGTGAGGACGTGCAGCTCGCCGCCCGCCCCGTGACGGTGTCCCGCTTCGATGTCCTGGCCCGCCACGATATTTCGGACGGCGATTTCGTAGACCTCGACGTCGAAGTCGAATGCTCGTCGGGCACCTATGTGCGCGCGCTGGCCCGCGACCTCGGTGCCGCTCTCGGCGTCGGTGGCCACCTGACCGTGTTGCGCCGCACCCGAGTCGGTCCCTTCACCCTCGAACATGCACGCACCCTGGACGAATTGGCGCTCGCCGCGGAAGCCGACACCCCGCTGCTGAGCTTGGGCATGGACGACGCCGTCCGGACCGCCTTTCCGCACCGCACGATCAGCGCGCAGGAGGCCGAGTCGCTGCGCGACGGGCGTTGGCTCGAGCCGATTGGCATCAAGGGTGTGCATGCCGCGCTCACCGAGGACGGAACAGCCATTGCGCTGCTGGAGGAGAGCGGTAAGCGCGCTGCCTCGGTGATGGTCGTGCGTCCGCGCGGGTTGGTCGACTGAATCGTGCCCGTGCTGTCGGATTACACCAATGTCTACGACACGGCGCTGAATATTCTGTGAGACAGGGATATCAGCTGTAGTTCAGACCCGGCCGGCGAGCGGCTCGGTGCCGAGAAGGATTGCAGGGATGTTTTCGCCGACAGTCCGTCGGCACTGCTGGGCATGGTGGGAATCCATGAATGGACCCGGCCGCCGTCATATGGCGAATACTGATGGCGTCATGAGCCGGTCCGCATGTATGGCGAGCTCCCCGCCGCGTCCGAACCTTATACGTCGGCTGTCGAGAAGCCCTGAGCCGAGTTCGATTCGGGCCGCTGCGGATATGCGATGTCCGAGCCCGACTGCTGCCGGATCACTCGTCCCGGGCGCCGAGAACGGGTTCGAGTGCGCCGAGCAGTGCGCCGATGCAGACCTCACGGAGTTCGGCGCGGGAGAAGGCGCGGTTTTCCAGCCACTCGATCGATAGCACGCGGACGAAGGTGAGCCAGCTCATCAGGATGGCGGAGGTGGTATCCCGGGTGGCGCCTTCGACGCCGATCACCTCGAGCAGTCGGTGGCGTAGCTCGCCGAGTTCGCCGGTGATGATGGCCTGGATGGTGGGGTCGCCCGCGAGCACCTTGTTGGCGGTGATCACTGTTGTGCTGTTGGCCTCGAAGTAGTCGAAGTGGGCGTCCAGGCCCGCTGAGAGTTGTTCTCGTAGTGGGGTTTCGGTATCGAGTTTCGTTGCCACGAGCAGCCGGTCCGCGGCTAGCTGATAGACCCCCGCGAAGAGATCTCTCTTGGTGGGGAAATGTCGGTAGAGCAGGGCCCGCGACACCCCTGCTGCGGTCGCGACGTCGTCCATCAGCACGGTGTCGTACGCGCGTTCGGCGAACAGCTTCGCACCGGCGTCCAGCAGTAGGCGGCGGCGTTCGTCGGGGGAGAGGCGGCGGCGGGTGGGCACCGTGTGAGCTTAGTTGACGACTGTCTACTAAGCGTCGTAGGGTCGGGCTTAGTAGACAAACGTCTACTAGTTGGCTCATCGCCCGAAGGTCGTAGTGTGCCAGCGCTGAACGCCCCGCACATCCGAGAGGAATTTCATGACCGCCGTACTCAAATGGCTCACGATGGCAATGGGTGTCGCGTGTGTGGCGATCGGGTTCTTTCACCTGGGATTCGGCATCGATGGCATCCCGGACATGGGTTCCTCCGGCGTGACCGCCGACAGCCAGACTCGATTCTTCGGCGCGATCTTCGTCGGTTACGGCGTCGTGTGGATCTGGGCCGCACGGCAGTCGCCGATCTCGGCGGTGGCGATCCGCTGGCTCGCCGGAATCTTCCTGCTCGGCGCTGTCGGACGCGGGATATCGCTGGCCGTCTACGGCTGGCCGCACTGGTTCCAGATCGTGCTCACCGCGATCGAGCTTGTGCTCCCGCCCGTGTTCTTTGTGCTGTCCAGGGGCGAGGAAACGCGCTTCGAGCGCGACACTCGCGACGTCACTGCTGCGGCCTGAGCCGGAGGGGTCGACTGCGGGGTCTCGGGATCCGCTGCTCGAATTCAGGTAGTCCCCGCAGCTCGCAGCGGACATCGGCTGACGACCACCAGACTGCTGGACGTGGTCACGTCGCCGCAGTCGGGGACCTGCGCGGCAGCTCGCGGGCAATCCAGAATTCTCCGGTGATGTGGCCGGAGTTCACCGGCCTCGGCCGAGCGCAAATCGCCCGCGATGCCGTCGGCTCCGATGCGCACCGCGATGTAGCGGCTGCGGGCGTAGCGAGTGGCAGGCTTGTGCCTCCTGCGCTGCTCGCCCGGACAGGCTCCGGCGCAACGGAATCCGTAGAGTGGCCAGTGGCCGGACGCAGGCACTCGGGATCGGCGGCGGCGGGAAGGCATGGGCAATGAGTGAACGACCGGTCGACACTTTCGAACTGTGGGATCGTGATGGCGACGGGCTGGTTTCGGTGGACGACATCACCGAGGGCATCCGCGCCCTCGGACTGGACGTCGATGCCGAGGCGATCGAACGCCTGGTCGCGGCCGCCGACACCAACGGCGACTTCCTGGTCTCCAAGGCCGAATTCGACGCCGCTCTCGTCGCAGGCCGCATAGAGGTCACCGACGCCGACGCCGCCTTCCGCGTCTTCGACACCAACGGCGACGGTCAAATCTCTGTCGACGAACTCGAATCCCTGATCCGCCATGTCGGTGCGGGCCGCATCGACGAACCAGCCGAATCCCTCCTGGCCGCCGCCGACACCAACGGCGACGGCTACCTTTCGCTCCCAGAATTTCGAGCCCTCCTCGACTTCCTCTCCCGCTGACCGCGACGGTCCTGTTCTGTTACGTCGGTCGCGCTAGTCGCGGTGCTGTGCTGACCCAAGCGGTCGTGCCGGCCGCAGTGTAGGTAGCCCATCAGGTCGGGTGTAGGTCCCGGAACGGACCGGACTGCGACCTTGCGTATGAGGGTTGACCTGGGTTAACTCCGGCGGCCGCCGGGGCGATAGTTCAGATGTCAGGAGGCACGATCGATCGGAAGGCCGATGGCAATGGGGATGCGTGTCGTTCAGCGGGCAATGGTCTGCGCCGCGGTGGTCGTGGCCGCCGTTGCTTGCGGTGCTGGCAATGAATCGTCAGTGTCATCGCGCGGGGGTTCGGTAGCGGTGACGAGTACGGGCACAGCGCCGGGGTCGACGACTCACCCGGGCGCGCCGCAGGGAACCACTATTCCCTCCCTGGCCGCACCCGAGGCGCCGCCGATCTTCCCACCTCCGGACAACTCGGCGTTGGTCATCAAGACGCTGACCGTATCCGGCGGCGCAGTTCCGAACGTGCCGGTGGCGGTTCGACTAATACAGCCGTGTGACCCTGCGCGGCATGACATTCCGGTCGGCGAGACGGCCGAGACGCGGCAATGGACCGGGACCACGGACGGGAACGGCACCACCACCTTCGCCATCCCGGTCGGCTGCTACCTGTTCACCATGCAACCGCCGCCGGGATCGTCGCCGGTGCCCGAGGGCATGCACAGCGCCTTCGTGACCGCACCCGGCCAGACCGTGTCCGGCGTACTGCGATTCGAAGATCCGGTGCCGCCACCGTGCACCGCGGAAGCGATCGTCGACGACCTCGACGTTCCGCCATACCTCGCCGCCGCCCAGGCCACGGTTTCCGAATGCGAGGGCGGCTGGGCGGTCATCGTCTGGGATGTCCCCGGCGACTCCCAACGCATCGTCGTCCACAACCCGGACGGCTGGACCACCTACGTCGGCTTCCCACACCACACCTGCTGGACCGAAGCCCTCGCCGACGGCGTCCCCGCTCGTCTGCAGCGCTACTTCCCAACGTGCTGAGGCCTGCTGGCCGCCCGCAGCAGAACCCGAGCATCTCCTTGCTCAACGCCTGCGTGCAGGTCGCGAGATGTCTTCCTGCGGGAGCATTTTCATTGCGGGGCGCCGGGCATCTTCATCCGTGTGATGTGAGAGAAGGCTGCGGTCCCCGAGTAGACCTCCGGCACGGACAGATCAACAGAAAGATCGAGAAGCCCCAGCTGCGGAGACGGGTCACGCATTGGCGCTGCCACGAGGGCACCGTATCCTCTTGCGTTGTCCCAGAGGTGCTTTCGTCGAAGCGGCGCTGAGGGGCCCGGTGGGTGCGCGGTCAGTCGGTGGTGGTGAGCCAGATGGCCTGGGCGGCGGGGCTGCCGAGGTCGATGGTGCGGTCCTCGATGCGGATGGCGATGGTGCCTGCGAAGTCGCGACGTTCCACGACGGCGATCGGTGTGTCGAGGGCGATGCCGACGGAGTCGAAGTAGCGCAGCATGTCGGGATCGGCATCGGAGATGCGGGCGACGCGGCCGGATTCGGCGGCCGCGAAGTCGCTGAGCTGGCGGGCCGGTGGGGTGGGGACGGCGCCGTCGACCGAGGGGATGGGGTCACCGTGCGGGTCGCGGTCCGGGAAGCCGAGTTTGGCGTCGATGCGGGCCATCAGGAGTTCGGAGACGGCGTGCTCGAGCACCTCGGCCTCGTCGTGCACCTCGTCCCAGCCGTAGCCCAGCTCACTGACCAGGAACGTTTCGATCAGCCGGTGCCTGCGCACCATGGCGATGGCCGCGAGGCGGCCGTCCTCGGTGAGGGTGATGGAGCCGTAGCGAGCGTGTTCTACCAGACCTTGATCGGCGAGTTTGCGGACCGCCTCGGAGACGGTGGAGGCCGAAACGCCGATCCGCTCGGCCAGCAGCTTCGTCGACACCTTCTCCTGCGACCACTCCTGCGCGGTCCAGATCACCTTGAGGTAGTCCTGAGCCACCGACGAGAGCACCGGCGCCATCGTCACGGTGCTGCCGTGCGGTTCACCGTGCGTCGGGCCGCCTGCCTGCTGCGCGGCATCTCTGAGCTGCGCCGAGGTGTCGGCCAGCTCGCGTCGGGTGGCGATATCTCGTTTACCGGGCACATACCCGAGCTTAGGCATATGCCTGCCGAATCACACATCGCGCCGCACGGGCGAACGTCGTATTCACCCTCCGTATACGACACCGGAAGCGTTGTGTGACATCGGGGCCTCGCTGCCCCGACTACGCAGGATGGGCGGCTGCCTTCGGATTTGCTGCGGCTCGGTGCCTGCTTCGGCTGGGCTGCGCCGGATGCGGCTACCTCCGGCTTGTTACGGCTCGGCTTGGACTCCGTCGGGTTGTGTGCGAACAGCGGCTACTTCAGCTCCGCTCCTGCCCTGTGCGCGCCGGGTCGAGCCGGACTCCGTCGGGCTGGTTGAGATCGGCGGCTGCCCCCGGCTTTGCTCCGGCTCGGGCTGGATTTCGATGGGACTGCGTCGGGTTGTGTGAGATCGGTGGTTGTCTCGGGCTTTGCTCCGGCTCTGCGCGGACTTCGGTCGGACTGTGTTCGGCTGTGCAAGATAGGCTGCGGACTGTGCAGAGATGGCGAAGTCTCGACGAGGTGCCCGCGGACTGGGGGCGGTGTGTACTCACGATCGGCGTGTTCGACGGTGTGCACCGCGGTCACGCGCAGCTGATCAGCCGGGCCGTGAAGGCCGCTGCCGCGCGCGGTGTTCCCGCGGTGCTGATGACCTTCGACCCGCACCCCATGGAGGTGGTGCGCCCCGGCTCGCATCCTGCGCAGCTGACCACGTTGACTCGGCGGGCGGAGTTGGCCGAGGAACTCGGTGTCGATGTGTTCTGTGTCATACCGTTCACTCAGGAATTCATGAAGCTGACACCGGCCCGCTATGTGCACGATCTGCTGGTCGAGCGGCTGCACGTGGTCGAGGTGGTGGTGGGGGACAATTTCACCTTCGGCAAGAAGGCCGCAGGCACCATCGACACCATGCGCGAGCTCGGTGATCGGTTCGGTTTCGAGGTCGACGGTGTGAAGCTGATCGGCGAGCACGCGGTCACCTTCTCCTCCACCTACATTCGTGCCTGCGTCGACGCGGGCGATATGGGCGCGGCCGCCGAGGCGCTCGGCAGGCCGCACCGTGTCGAGGGCGTTGTGGTGCACGGCGACGGACGCGGCAAGCAACTCGGTTTTCCCACCGCGAATGTCGCGCCGCCGATGCACGCGGCGATCCCCGCCGACGGCGTGTACGCGGGCTGGTTCACCGTGCTGGGCCCCGGTCCGACCATCGGCACGGTGACACCGGGCGAGCGTGCGATGGCCGCGATCTCGGTCGGCACCAACCCCACTTTCTCCGGCCGCGCCAGGACGGTCGAGGCGTACGTGCTCGACGGCGAGGCCGATCTCTATGGTCAGCATGTCGCGGTGGACTTCGTGGAGCACCTGCGTGGGATGCGCAAGTTCGATTCGATCGAAGAGCTGCTCGAAGCGATGGGTCGCGACGTGGACAACGCCCGAAAGGTGCTCGGCGCCACCGGCACGGCGACAGCGCCCGAGGCCTGAGCGACCGCGATTCGGTTCGCCGGAATTCATCCGGTAAGGTGGATCCTCGGGTTTGCTGCGGTCCGCGGTGGCGCCCAGCCGGGCAACCGGATTCCGAGCGCGGGACTGAGAAATAGGAGTGGATGCCCCATGGCACTGACCACCGAACAGAAGTCGGCAATTCTCGCCGAGTACGGCCTGCACGAGAAGGACACCGGTTCGCCGGAGGCCCAGATCGCGCTGCTGTCCAAGCGGATCTCCGACCTCACCGAGCACCTGAAGGTGCACAAGCACGATCACCACACGCGCCACGGCCTGCTCGCGCTGATCGGCCGTCGTCGTCGCCTCTCGAAGTACCTGCAGAAGAGCGACATCGCGCGTTACCGTTCCCTCATCGAGCGTCTCGGCCTGCGTCGCTGATCGCTCGACACACCGGCTACCGGAGGTAGTCGGCGAACCCGCCAACGGGGAGGCATACAATCTCCCCGTTGGCTATTTGTGTATGAGTGGTAAAAGTTGTCGCGACTGCTTGTAGGTTGCTAAAGACAGCATCACCCATCTACACGACAACATTGCACAGCCGTATGCACCCGCCGCGTGGCGTCGGTCTTCGGTAGTGGCCTCCCGGCAGGTGAAACTCCGCCGGCGGGCTTCGATCGATGACCGCCTCCGCGTCGCCGAATCCAAGGGGATCTGGCCGGGTGCGCGCGTTGCAGCCAGGAGGGTTGCCGCGCGCCCGTATCCGGTACGGCTGACGAATAGCCGAGTCGCGCCCATGACGCGCTCGACTCGGCGAAGACGAGAGGTTGAGAGAAGAAAATGACCGAAACAACTGAACGCACGTCCTCGGCCGTAGAGGTCGAACCCGGTGTGTTCGAGTCTGTCGCGCTGATCGACAACGGCAGCTACGGCACCCGCACCATCCGCTTCGAGACCGGCCGTCTGGCCCGTCAGGCCGCAGGCTCGGTCGTCGCGTACCTGGATGACGAAACCATGCTGTTGTCGGCGACCACCGCGGGCAAGCACCCCAAAGACCAGTTCGACTTCTTCCCGCTGACGGTGGACGTCGAGGAGCGGATGTACGCCGCTGGTCGCATCCCCGGCTCGTTCTTCCGTCGCGAGGGCCGGCCGTCTACCGACGCGATCCTGACCTGCCGCCTGATCGACCGGCCGCTGCGTCCGTCGTTCGTCGACGGTCTGCGCAACGAGATCCAGGTCGTCGTCACCGTGATGAGCCTGGATCCCAATGATCTCTACGACGTGGTGGCCATCAACGCCGCGTCCGCGTCCACCCAGATCGCGGGTCTGCCGTTCTCCGGTCCGGTCGGCGGCGTGCGTGTCGCGCTGATCGAGGGCCAGTGGGTCGCATTCCCGACTGTCGAGCAGCTCGAGGGTGCCGTGTTCGACATGGTTGTCGCGGGCCGCGTCGTCGAGTCCGGCGATGTCGCGATCATGATGGTCGAGGCGGAGGCCACCGACAAGGTCATCGCGCTGATCGAGGGTGGCGCGACCGCGCCGACCGAGGCCGTTGTGGCCGAGGGCCTGGAGGCTGCGAAGCCGTTCATCGCTCGTCTGTGCAAGGCGCAGCAGGACCTCGCGTCGCTGGCGGCCAAGCCGACCGGCGAGTTCCCGCTGTTCCCGCCGTATGAGGCCGATGTCTACGAGGCCGTCGAGGGCACCGCCAAGCGTGAGCTGGGCGAGGCGCTGTCGATCGCCGACAAGCAGCAGCGCGAGGACAAGATCGACGAGATCAAGGTCGACGTGCTCGCTCGCCTCGGCGACGACTTCGTCGGTCGCGAGAAGGAGCTGGGCGCCGCATTCCGTTCGGTTACCAAGAAGCTTGTCCGTCAAAGGATTCTGTCGGACGGCTTCCGCATCGACGGTCGCGGTCTCGCCGACATCCGTGCACTCTCCGCCGAGGTCGCCGTGGTGCCGCGGGCGCACGGTTCGGCTCTGTTCGAGCGTGGCGAGACCCAGATCCTGGGTGTCACCACCCTGGACATGGTGAAGATGGCGCAGCAGGTCGACTCGCTCGGCCCGGAGACCAGCAAGCGCTACATGCACCACTACAACTTCCCGCCGTTCTCGACCGGTGAGACCGGTCGCGTCGGTTCGCCGAAGCGCCGCGAAATCGGCCACGGCGCGCTCGCGGAGCGGGCCCTGATGCCGGTGCTGCCGAGCCAGGAAGAGTTCCCCTACGCCATCCGTCAGGTGTCGGAGGCGTTGTCCTCCAACGGTTCCACCTCGATGGGCTCGGTCTGTGCCTCGACCCTGTCGCTGCTCAACGCCGGTGTGCCGCTGAAGGCACCGGTCGCCGGTATCGCCATGGGCCTGGTGTCCGACACCGTCAAGAACGACAAGGGCGAAGACGAGGTCCGCTACGTCGCGCTGACCGACATCCTCGGCGCCGAGGATGCCTTCGGCGACATGGACTTCAAGGTCGCGGGCACCAGTGAGTTCGTGACCGCGCTGCAGCTGGACACCAAGCTCGACGGCATCCCCTCGCAGGTGCTCGCCGGTGCGTTGGCCCAGGCGCACGACGCACGCACCACCATCCTGGAGGTCATGGCCGAGGCCATCGCCACCCCGGACGAGATGAGCCAGTACGCGCCGCGCGTCACCGCGATCAAGATCCCGGTCGACAAGATCGGTGAGGTCATCGGCCCCAAGGGCAAGGTGATCAACCAGATCACCGAGGAGACCGGCGCCAACATCTCGATCGAAGATGACGGCACCGTCTACGTCGGTGCGACCAACGGCCCTGCGGCGCAGGCGGCGATCGACATGATCAACGCCATCGCGAACCCGCAGCTGCCGAAGGTCGGCGAGCGCTTCCTCGGCACGGTCGTCAAGACCACTGCCTTCGGCGCGTTCGTCTCGCTACTGCCGGGCCGTGACGGCCTGGTCCACATCTCCAAGCTGGGCAACGGCAAGCGCGTCGCCAAGGTCGAGGACGTGGTCAACGTCGGCGACAAGCTGCGCGTGGAGATCGCCGACATCGACAACCGCGGCAAGATCTCGCTGGTGCCGGTCGACGAGAATGCTGACGAGCCTGCCGCTGACGACACCGTTGATGCGGGCGCGGCGGAGACCGAGTAGTACTTGTCTTTGTGACGAAGAAGAAGACGGCAACCCCTCTGCTCCGCGGCGAGCAGGGGGGTTCGTCACTAGAGCTGCGGGCGGACAATGCGCGGATGACCGACTCGGGTGTGCGGCGCACTGTATTGCCCGGCGGACTGCGCGTGGTCACCGAGCACGTGCCCGGTGTGCGTTCGGCCTCGATCGGCGTGTGGGTCGGCGTCGGTTCGCGCGATGAGGGACACACCGTCGCCGGTGCCGCGCACTTCCTGGAACACCTGCTGTTCAAGGCGACTCCGACGCGATCGGCGCTGGACATCGCCCAGGCGATGGATGCCGTCGGTGGGGAGCTCAACGCGTTCACCGCGAAGGAGCAGACCTGCTACTACGCGCATGTGATCGACGAGGACCTGCCACTGGCCGTCGACATGGTCTCCGACGTGGTGCTCAACGGCCTGTGCCGAGCATCCGACGTGGACGTGGAACGACAGGTGGTGCTCGAGGAAATCGCTATGCGCGACGACGATCCGGAGGATCTGGTCGGCGACGCGTTCCTCACCGCGCTGTTCGGCGATCATCCGCTCGGACGGCCGGTGATCGGTTCCATCGAGTCCATCGAATCGATGCAGGCCGCGCAGTTGCGCGGGTTCCACCTGCGTCGCTACCGGCCGGATCGGATGGTCGTCGCGGTGGCGGGCAATGTCGAGCACGAGCACACGGTGGAGCTGGTGCACCGTGCGTTCGCCGATCGGCTCGATCCGGCTGCCGTACCCGCGCCGCGGCGGGAGGGACGGTTCCGGCCGCAGAGCGTGCCGGGACTGCAACGGAGTCACCGCGACAGCGAACAGGCGCACCTGACGTTCGGCGTGCGCGCCTTCGGGCGGCACGAGGGTGAGCAGCGTTGGCCGCTGTCGGTCCTCAACACCGTGGTCGGTGGCGGGTTGAGTTCCCGTCTGTTCCAACGGATTCGGGAGGAACGTGGGCTGGCGTACTCGGTGTACTCGAGTGTCGACACCTTTGCCGATACCGGAGCGTTCTCGGTGTACATCGGTTGTCAGCCCGAGAATCTAGGCAAGGTGGCGTCGCTGGCCCGCGGTGTGCTGGAAGCTGTTGCCGCCGACGGGATCACCGATGCCGAGTGTGCGCGGGCAAAGGGATCGCTGCGCGGCGGTCTGGTGCTGGGTCTGGAGGATTCCGCATCCAGGATGAACCGGATCGGTCGCAGCGAACTCAGTTACGGCAACCATCGGAGTGTGTCGGAAACGTTGGCGCGGATCGACGCGGTGACCACCGAGGAGGTGTCGGCGATCGCGGCCACGCTGTTGGCCAGGCCCTTCGGCGCTTCGGTCGCCGGGCCTTACCGTCGTACCCGCGAATTGCCCGCTTCCGTACGCCGTTTGGTCGACGGCTGACGGATTGATAGCCGGACAGGCCGAGCGCCGGCGGGCTGTCGTCAGGCTCCGCGGGCGCGATTGGCGGCGTCGACGATCGAGGGGAGTACGCCGGGAAGCACGGTTTCCAGGTCTTCGGTGCGCAGCCGCTGGCAGGTTTGACCGTCGATAATCAGTCGTTCGATGACGCCGGCTTCGCGCAGAATCTTGAAGTGGTGCGTTGCAGTCGACTTGTTGATCACCTCGTAGAGCGCGCTGCAGCGCACGGCGTCGCCTGCGTTGCTCAGGCGGCGCACCATTTCGAGCCGCACCGGGTCCTGCAGCGCGCCGAGCACCGTGGCCAGGGCCGCCACCGGCGGTGTTTCGGTCTCCGAGGCCAGTTCCTTAGCTCCGGTCATGATCTGCCTCACTGGTGGGTTTGACGATCATCATACCGGATGTAGGCTGATCAAGTTCGATGAGGATCAAACTTACCTGATGGGAGCTGCGATGGCAGCGACAATGGTGGCCGCCGACGAACAGACTTCACAACGCTGGGCCTATGCGCTGGTCCTAGCAGCCAGCGGCGTAGCGCTCGGCGTCTCGGGGGTCCCCGCGCCCCTCTACGGCATCTACGAGAAGGAGTGGCACCTCTCGCCGCTCACCACGACCATTGTTTTCGCCGTGTACGCGGTCGCCGCGCTCGGCGCGGTGCTGGTGTCGGGCCGGATCTCCGATGTCGTCGGGCGCAAGCCGGTGCTGCTCGGCGCCATTGCCACCATGATCGTCGGACTCGTGGTCTTCGTGCTGGCCGATTCGGTGCCGATGCTGTTGTTGGCTCGCGCGCTGCACGGCATAGCGGTCGGCTCGACGGTGGTGGCGGGCGCGGCGGCGCTGCTGGATTTACGGCCCACGAGAGGCGCGCGGTCCGGACAGCTCAGTGGTGCTGTGTTCAATCTCGGTATGGCCGTGGCGATTCTGGGTTCGGCGCTGCTGGCTCAGTACGCGCCGAATCCACTGCGCACGCCCTATGTCGTCGTCACCGTGGTCTGCTTGATCATCGGTGTCGGCGTGCTTGCGCTGAACGAGCCGCACAACGCCCGGGTCGCCGGTCGGATCAGGATCGCCAAACCGGCTGTCCCGCAAGAGATTAGTGGCGACTTCTGGTTTTCGGCGATCGGTGTGATGGCGGCATGGTCGGTGCTCGGTGTGCTGCTGTCGCTGTACCCTTCGCTGGCCGCGCAGAAAACCGGCATCCACAACTTGGTGTTCGGTGGTGCGGTGGTCGCTTCGACCGCGCTGTCCGGTGCGGCCACGCAGCTGTTCGCGACCGGAGTTCCAGCGCGCAGGGCCGCGATCCTCGGCGACACTGGCATGGCGATCGCGTTGGTGCTCACCGTGCCCGCCCTCGGTAGTCACAACTGGGTGGTTGTCCTCGGTGCCGGCGTGCTGCTCGGCGCGACCTTCGGCCTCGGGTTCGGCGGCTCGCTGCGCCACCTGTCCGAGGTTGTGCCGCAGCACAAGCGCGGCGAAACGATGTCGGCGTACTACCTGCTCGCCTACTCCGCCATGGCGCTGCCGACCATCATGGCCGGATGGGCAGCGACCACCTGGGGCCTGACCACGGTCTTCCCGTGGTTCGTCGGGGTGGTTGCCCTCGCCTGCCTGGTGGCCGCGGGCTTGGGCCTACGACGAAACCGGGAAGCGCGGCAAACAGCGGCGTGAGCGAAGCGGGTCGCCGTGGCAGCCGGGCTGCGGGGACCCACTTCGACTGTCAATGTCCGAAGTCGTCTGCGACGAATTGGGCGTCACCGTCGGATCTGTGTCGGCCTTGCTGCACCAAACTGCGGCAGCGATGTGCAACGCAAACTGAGCCCGCGACCGGCTTGCCTCTGGATCGGCTTATCGTCACCACTTCGCTCACAGGCGTCGGCGCAGCTCGGTCATGCCGTCAGATGCAAACATGAGCACGCCGATGTCCTCGGGCCGTCGGTGCGGTCGCCGTTGTACTCGCCGAATACATGGTCGATGTCGTCGCTGACGAATCCTTCGTGCTCGAGCAGATTTGTGGCGTCGAGAGGGGCCGGCACGGTATGCGCGGTCGGTTCATTTGATCAGTAGCCGTTGGGTAACTGACGCGTAGAATGGCCGGAGATCCGTCGTCTATCCCACTTGCGCCGACACCGGATCGGTGCACTTCGCGAAAGAGGCGCTCGTGATGTCGCCTGTTGCTGCTCTTGCTCCAATTCTGTCCGCTGCCGCGATCCTGGCGGGCGCTGCCGCGATGGCAGCCCAAGGTACTGAACCTGAATCCGGGGTAGCCGCCGCACTCTACGCCCGCGGCGCCGAGGCCGCTGAGCTTCTTCCTGCGGCCGACCACCCGAAGGGGCCCGACTTCCCGACGCCGCCCATCCCGACGCCGCCCTCCCCGCCGACGCCCGATTACCCGACCCCGCCCGCCTTCCCGACCCCGCCGCACCCGCACCACTAGGTTCTGTCTCGAAGTGAGTGAATGGGGTGGCTCCGCGCAGCGGTGCCACCCCATCAGCGTGCTCGATGGAAGCTGTTGCCCGCGTTGGCATATGGGTGAGGTCTCCGGTATTTCGGATTAGCGACCAAGCAAATCTGAATAGTGCCGGAGACCTCGTGGCCAGCGTAGCGGTAGCGGGGCGAGCGGACCTGACCGATGCCCAATGGGCGAGGTTGG